>JBFLXF010000009.1:0-15818 GCA_040757515.1 Actinomycetota bacterium | reverse complement strand
AGGCGTGTTCTCTTACGACCGCGGCGAGATCCTCCTCCCGGAAGGGGATGCTCAGGGCGGAGAGCAGCCCGCGCATCCGGCCGAGCGGGTCGGCCCGCAGGTCCTCGTACCTTATGGTGGCCTTCGGCCCGGGATGGGCGTTGTAGGCGGCTTCGGCGTGGCTCATGTCTCTTACGTAGACTCCGGCGTCCCCGGCCACGTATGCGTCCTCGTTTCCCTCGACTATCACACCCTTTCTCGCCCAGCTACCGGGCCTGTGAGCATCGAGCCTGGAGGCCACCACGTCTCTAGGGTCGCGGATCAGCAACACCATCCGGCTCTCCGGCAGCGCCTCGGAGATGATAGAGGCGCCCATCGAGCCGTGAGGTTCTTTAACCACCACCCGCCTCGAAGGGACCGTGGCGTGCCGCGGGAACTTTGCGGCCGCTGCATCCAGAATGAAGCGGCGCACGGAGGGCAACCAGGTCTCCTTCGGCCCCCCGAGGAGGAAGTTCGGGTTGTCGTGTAGATACTCGCCGCGAACGTGGTAGAGCTGGCCGAGCATGTAGCCCACCAGCGGCTCGTTCCAGAGCGTGTTCCCCCGGAGGTCGCGCATCATGCGGCCCAGCCACGTGCTCCCGCTCCTGCCGGTGCCGAAGATCCAGACGAAGTTCTGCGGCCTGGCCGGCGAGCCGTCGCCTCCGGCGGCCCGTCCTTCGAGGGCTTCTATGCGGCGTCGAAGTCTTTGCTTCTATGCGGCGTCGAAGTCTTTCTATCTGTAGCTGCTGCTGGCCGACGCGCTCCATGGCGAGCCTCAACTCCTCCTCGTGCCTCAACCTGCTGAGCAGAACCCGGAAAGGATTTCGCATGATGACAGCGCCCCTACCTTTCCGTCGACCGCCGCTTCACAGCCCGGGCGAGAGCACGAGCTTCCAAACCGGGAGACATCAAGACTCTCCGTTCGAACGGTAGAACTCCTCCAGGAGGGGAGCGGTGATCTCCTCGACTATCCGGACCTGCCGGGGCGTCAGGTCCTCCCTCCAGCCGCCGGGCGCCGCCTTGCGGAAGAACTTGCCCTCGCCCTTCTTCTCGGCGGGGATATTCTCCCAGGCATGCTTCTCTACCGCCCGCGAGAGCTCGTCTGCGTCCACGTCTATGTCCAGGGCGGCGTAGAGGCGGCGCATGGCTCCCAGCGTGTCCGACCTCAGGTCCTCGTACCTCACCAGCGCCCTGGGGCCTCCGTGCGCCTCGTAGGCGCGCCTCGCGGCGCCGACCTGCGAGAGGTACTTGTTGGATCGCATTCTCACCAGCGCGTTGGGGTCTCTGTCGGCGAGCTTATCCCTCTTCCAACGCCCCTTGTCCGCCCAGTCGTGCAGCCAGCCGCCCTCCCGGGTGGCGTCCAAGGCGGACGCGGCGACGTCCCTGGGGTCGCGGACCAGCAGCACCATCCGGCTCTCGGGCAGCGCCTCCATGATGAGCGGCGCCCCTATCGAGCCGTTAGGCTCCTTGACGACGATGTAGTGGCCGGATCTCGCGAGCGGGTGCGCGTACTGGACGCCGTCGAGGACGAAGTTTCTTATGGACCGGATCCACCCCTTGCGTATGGGGTCACCCATGATGAAATCCGCGCGGCGCAAGTTTTCAGCCTGCGCCCTGGAGTAGAACTCCCCGAAGAGCCGCCCGACCATCGGCTCCTCCCAGACCAGGTGGCCGCTCATCTCGCCCATCATGCTCCTGAGCCACGTGCTGCCGCTCCTGCCGGTGCCGAAGATCCAGACCATCTTCCCAGGGTCCACACCCCCCGCCCCGGAACTCGCCGCCACGACCCGGGCCGCCTTCGCGCGGAGGGCGGTCAGCCGCGGATACCTCGCGGACACCGGCCGCCAGACCCTCTCGACACCTCTGCCCAGCTTGTTCGTTATTCTCGCCACCCGCCTACCTCATCCTCAGTCCGGCATCTCGTCGCTGTACGTACGCCGGGCGATGCGCACCCGGAGAGCTTATCTCACCGGCAAGACGCCGGCAGGATATTTCGCCCGCCCAATATCAGAAAAATAGCTTCGAACGCTTAAGTTTTCCTCACGCATGCCCGATAATGAGTCTGTAAGTACAATCCTCGTTTCCCGGAGGGGGGAGATGCGATCCAACGGTTGGGCGACGCCACCCTCGGTGTTGAGCCGTCGAGACTTCATCAAGATGAGCGGCGCGGGCGTGGCGGGGACCGCGCTGCTCGGGACTTTAGCGACATCCAACGCGCTCGCGCAGGCGAACCCCGCCGTCCAGTCGGAGGTCAGGGCGGCCTCCAAGGAGCACGGGGTGCCGGCGGAGCTGCTCCTGGCGATGGGCTACGTCAGCTCCCGCTGGGAGATGCCGCCGCCGGAGGCAGGAGAGTTCGAGCCGGGGGACATCCACGGCACGAGCGGCTACGGAGTGCTCGGCCTCAGCGCCGACCCCAAGAACAACACGCTCTCGCGGGCCTCGAAGCTTACCGGCATCCCGGAGGAAGATCTGAAGACCGACCGCGCCGCGAACGTGGAGGGCGCCGCGGCGGTGCTCTCCGCCCTGCAAGGGTCCAAAAAGCCTAAAGACGTAAACGGCTGGTACGACGCCGTCGCGAAGTTCGGGGGCGGCACCCTGTATGCGAACCAGGTCTATGAGACCCTCAAGGACGGAGCCTCGGCGCAGACGCCCTCGGGGACGGTGTCGCTCGAACCGCAGCCCGAGGCCGAGACGCGCAACCAGTACACCTTTCAGGCGTCGGGCGACTACTCCGGCTCCACCTGGTACGGGGCCTACTCCGGGAACTACACCGACGCCAACCGCCCCGCCTCGAACCCGATCAACAAGGTCATCATCCACGTCATGCAGGGCTCGTTCTCTAGCGCCATAAACTGGTTCAAGGACTCCAGAGCCGGCGTCTCCTGCCACTACAACGTACGCTCCTCCGACGGGCACATCGGCCAGTCGGTGCGCGAGGAGGACATCGCCTGGCACGCCGGATACTGGCCCTACAACCAGACCAGCGTGGGCATCGAGCACGAGGGCTACGTCAGCGATCCGTCGTGGTTCACGGACGCGATGTACCGCTCTTCGGCGAAGCTGACGGCGTACCTGTGCAAGAAGTACAAGATCCCCATCGACCGCAACCACATCATCGGCCACCACGAGGTGCCCGGCTGCTCGGGGACGGGCGGCGGCTCCGGCTGCCACACTGACCCGGGGAGGCACTGGAACTGGAGCAAGTACATGGACCTCGTAAGGGGCTATGCCAGCACGGATACGCAACGCTCCAAACCGGAGTACCGGCAGGTAATAGACAACAGGAACACCAAGCGGTTCAAGGCTTCGAGCAAGTGGAGCGTGAGTTCCTGGAGCTCCCAACGTTTCAGGGAAGACTATCGCTACACGAAACCGCTCAGCGTCGAGGAGCCGGCCATGTTCAAGATCCGGATCCCTTCCCGGGGCGTCTACGTCATCCAGGCGCGCTGGCCCGCCGACTCCGGCTACAGTGGCAGAGCCACCTTCAGGATAAGGACCGCGAACGGGTGGGTGACCCGCACCGTCAGCCAGCGGGAGCGGGGCGGCCGCTGGAACACACTGGGAAGATTCGAGATGCCCGCCGGGGACGCCTGGTGGGTACGGCTCTCCAGTAAGAGCCGGTCAAGCGGTTACATAATCGCCGACGCCGTACGGGTTCTGAAGAGGTGAGCACGGCCAGGACGAACGGGGGGGAGTTCGTTGCCGGAGATGAACCGACGAGACTTTCTGAAACTCGGCGGAGCGGGGCTCTCGGGCGTGCTGCTGGGGGCCTGCGGGCTCCGCGAGGCGGAGGCGCGAAGCGGCCGGCTCAAGGCCGAGTTCCGGCGCGCGGCCAGGGAGCATGGGGTGCCGGCGGAGCTGCTCCTGGCGATGGGCTACGTCAACACCCTCTGGGAGATGCCGCCGCCCACCGCCAGCGACTACGAGCCGGGCACCACGGAGGGACGCGGCGACTACGGCATCATGGCCCTCGCGCAGAACCCTTCGCGGGACACCCTCGGGAAGGCGGCGGAGTTGACGGGGCTCCCGGAAGAGAAGATAAAGCGCGACCGCGCCGCCAACGTCGAGGCCGGTGCCGCCCTCCTCTCCGAGCTGCGGGGGAGGAGCTCGCGCTCCGGTCTTGATGACTGGAAGGAGGCGGTAACGCGCTACGCGGACACCGAGCTGTACACCCAGGCCGTCTTCGAGGTCCTCAAGCGAGGCGCCGCCCGGAAGATTAAGGGCGGCGAGCAGGTGCGGCTGGCCGCCCAGGAGGGCGTCGAGGCCCCGAAGGTCTACACTTACCAGGGGGCCGCGGACTACCCGAGGGCGGACTGGCGCCCGGCGCACGGCAACAACTACACCCGCTCGAACCGCGAGCGCTCGTACAACATCAACAGGATCGTGATCCACGTCGCCCAGGGCTCGTTCGCGAGCGCCATAAACTGGTTTCAGGATCCGCGAGCCAGGGTCTCGGCCCACTACGTCATCAACAGGAACGGCAGGGTGGTGCAGTGCGTGCGCAACAAGGACATCGCCTGGCACGCCGGAAACTGGAACTACAACACTCACAGCATCGGCATCGAGCACGCCGGCTACGTGAACAACCCGGACTGGTTCTCCAAAAAGATGTACAACTCCTCGGCGAGGCTGGCGGCGTTTCTCGTGAAGAAGCACAGGATACCGCTGGACCGCAGGCACATCATCGGGCACTCCCGGGTGCCCGGCGCGGACCACACCGATCCGGGACGCCACTGGAACTGGCGACGGTACATGCGCCTGATCCGGCGCTTCGCGCGCCGCTGAGCGGCGCTCAGGCCGGGTAGAGCTCCCTTATGAGCGGCGCGGTTATGTCCTCGACCATCTTCGCGTGCTTCGGGGTCAGGTCCTCGCGCCACCCTCCGGGCGTGGCCTTGCGGTAGAACTTGCCCTGACCCTTCTGCTCTTTGGGGATGTTCTCCCAGGAGTGCCGCTCGACCACCCGGACCAGCTCCTCCGCGTCGAGCGGGATGCTCAGCTCCGCATATGCGCGCTTCAGGGTCCCCACGGTGTCCGCTCTGAGGTCCTCATACCTGACCAGGGTCTTTCTACCCCCGTGGGCGTCGTAGGCGCGCTTGGCGTTACCCACGTTCTGCAGGTACCTCCTCGCCGTGTTTTGCACGAAGGAGTCCAGCTCCTCTCCGGAGAGTTCTGTGCTCCGCTCGCCCTCCGGCTTCCTCTGCTGAGCCCAGCTATCCTTTCTTCGGGCGTCAAGCCACGAGGCGACCACGTCCCTGGGGTCGCGGACCAGCAGCATCATGCGGCTCTCCGGCAGCGCTTCCATCAGGAGGGGCGCCCCTGCGAAGCCGCCGGGCTCCTTGATCACAAGGTAGCCCTCTGTGGTCTTGTCGGGAAACCGGGCCTCCACCGCGTCCAGCACCACGTTCCTTACGGAGCCCAGCCAGGTCTCCCTGTAATGAGGGGCCAGGATGAAGCTCTTCCCTCTGCGGCGCTCGATCTGCAGACGGTCGGGGTTGAAGAGCTCTCCCACCCAGGGCTCGAACCAGACCGCGTGCCCTTCGAGGTCGCCCAACATCCGCGCGAGCCAGGTGCTCCCGGTCCTGCCGGCGCCGAAGACCCAGACGAAGTTCTCCGGGTTCACGCCGGGACGGGTGTCCAGCGGCAGGCCGCGCCGCGGTCTGGCGAACATCTGCCGCTTGATCCTTCTGTGTTGTTGCTTATCGTCGTCGGGGCGACGCTTCGCGTCCTTCGGCCTCGCTCTGGGGGCTGGGGTCTCTTCCCCGGAGGCGCGCCCCTGGTGACGCCCGCCTCTATCTTCAGGAACGCCCTGACGTTGCGCGCCAGCTCGAGCGCAATATGGTTTCTAAACACGGGCATAGAGAGCCTCCGCTAGGTGTGAGTCCGGCACAACTCGCCGCGTAGTATATTGACACAAAAGCTTACCGCCGAATAGCGAAGCGAACCCACCGTGCCCGCGCGCCCTCCTTCCGTTAGCGATGCCCCGGATGATGCTGTAGACTTACGCGGGTTCGGACCTGTCGAATCCGATTTGCAACGAGTCGAGGGACGATCTTGTCTGCCAGTACACCGGCCGCAAAGCGCTTCCCTGCGGGGATGCTGACGTCGCTTGCCACGCTCTACGACAAGAGGTGGCTGGCGTGGTACTTCGTGCAGCGCCAGCTCTCGCGCAACTACCGCAGCTCGTACCTGGGCTTCCTGTGGGCGTTTTTGAGCCCGCTGTTCATGATCGCGCTCTACACCCTCATCTTCTCGGAGATACTCGGGATAAGGTTCCGCGAGGTGGAGGGGGACAGCACCCTCAACTTCGGCCTCTACCTCTACTGCGGCCTGATCCCCTTCCTGGCCTTCTCCGACGCCCTCACCAGCGCCACGAACAGCATCCGCACCAACGCCGCTCTGGTCCAGAAGGTCGTCTTCCCGCTGGAGATACTGCCGCTGACCACGGCTATAGCCGCCCTCGTGGACAAGCTGTTCGGGCTGGGCGTGCTGCTGGGCGTGCTCACGCTGCTGGGCCGCCCCCCGGAGTGGACGGTGCTCCTCCTGGTGCCGCTGCTGGCGGTACAGATGCTCTTCACGTTGGGCCTCAGCTACCTGTTCGCGGTCATCGGCACCTACGTGCCAGACGTGCGCGAGACCCTGCGGGCGTTCGTGCGGGGCCTGTTCTTCGCCACGCCCATAATCTGGCCGCCGGAGAGGGTGCCGGAGAGCCTCAGCTTCATCGTGGACTACAACCCGCTCGCCTTCCTGGTGATGGCCTACAGGGACCTCGTGCTGGAGGGGCAGCTCCCGCCGCTTTCGGGCACCCTGTGGTTCTCCGCGCTCGCGGCGGCGCTGTTCGTGGCGGGCTTCGCCATCTTCTCAAAGACCAAGCTACGGTTCGCCGATCTCCTCTGATGCCCGCAATAGCTCTCAAAGGGGTCTCGAAGAGGTACAGGGTCTTCCCGAGCCAGTGGGACCGGCTCAAGGAGCTCGTGAGCCTCGGCAGGCTCGACGCCGGACACGAGTTCTGGGCCTTGAGGGACATAGACCTGAAGGTGGAGCCGGGGACGGCCCTCGGCGTGCTGGGGCGCAACGGCGCGGGCAAGAGCACGCTGCTGAAGGTCGTCTCGGGCGTCGTACAGCCGACCACCGGCACCGTCGAGGTAAACGGGCGGCTGGTCGCCCTGCTGCAGCTCGGGGCGGGCTTCAACCCCGAGTTCACCGGGCGGGAGAACGTGATGCTGAACGGCCTGATCCTCGGCCTCGACCGCAGGGAGATGCTCGAGCGCTTCGACGAGATAGAGGCGTTCGCGGACATCGGGGAGTTCATGGACCAGCCGGTGAAGACCTACTCCAGCGGCATGCGCGCCCGCCTGGGCTTCGCCGTGGCGGTCAACGTGCAGCCGGACATAATGATCGTGGACGAGACCCTCTCGGTGGGCGACGCCGTCTTCAAGGCCATGGGCGTGCAGAAGATAAGGGAGCTGCGGGACTCCGGGACCACGATCCTCTTCGTCTCCCACAGCCCCACGATGGTCAACGACTTCTGCACCGAGGCCATCCTCCTGCACAAGGGCAACCTCCTCTTCCACGGGGAGACCAGCGAGGCCGCGGACCGCTATCAGGCCCTGATCTCGGACGCCACCGCCAAGAGGGAGGAGCGCACGCGCGCTGACGCCCCCACGCACGCCCCGAAGGCGCGGGAGCCGCGCGGCCTCGAGGAGGACCGGCCCGCCTTCAAGGGCGACGCCGCGCTCAACGGCAAGGGCTCGAACTTCCGTCACGGAACGGGCGAGGCCAGGATCCACGGCGTAGAGGTGCTCGACGAGCGGGGCGAGCCGGCGGAGCAGTTCGGTCCGGACGAGGAGATCACGGTCCGGGTGCACGCCCGGTACGCTAAAGACGTCGAAGACAGCGTCATCGGCATAGTCCTGCGCAACAGCAACGGGCTGGAGGTATTCGCCACCGACACGTTCCTGGAGAAGCGCAGGCTCCGGAAGCGAAGCGCCGGGGAGCGCCTTATCGTGGACTTCTCCTTCCGGGCGCCGCTCAAGCACGGCGTCTACAGCGTGGCCGCCGGGATCTTCGACCAGCGCAACAAAGACCTCTACCTCGACAAGGTCAGCGTCGCCGCGGTCTTCAAGCTAGTCCGTCCGCGCGGCAGGGGAGCCTTCGCCGGGCTCGTGCACCTGCCGACCCGGGTAAAGATCCACGAGCCGGACCGCGAGCCCGCGGACCGCCCCACAGACTGACGGGATGCCGGCCCGCGTAGCCGTCGTCATCCCCAACTGGAACGGCGAGCGCCTCCTGCGAACCTGCCTCTCCTCGCTGCGCCGCCAGTCTTTCCGCGACTTCGAGACCGTCCTCGTAGACAACGGCTCGACGGACGGCTCGCTCGAGCTCCTCGCGCGCGAGTTCCCGGAGGCGCGGGTCGTGGTCCTCGGCGAGAACCGGGGCTTCGCCGCCGCCGCGAACGCGGGGATAGCCGCCACAGAGGCGGAGTATGTCGTCCTGCTGAACAACGACACGGAGCAGGACCCGGGCTGGCTCGAGGCCCTGGTGCGGGCGGCCGACGCGCATCCGGAGGCGGGCTCGTTCGCGAGCAAACTGGTGGACTTTCACGACCGGCGCCTCCTCGACGGGGCGGGGGACGCGCTGCGCCTGAGCGGCCTCCCCTACCGCCTCGGGCACGGCGAGGTGGACCGGGGCCAGTTCGATGCGCCTGCCGGCGTCTTCGGGGCGTGCGCCGCGGCGGCGCTCTACCGGCGCGGGATGCTGGAGGAGGTCGGACTCTTCGACGAAGACTTCGGCTCATACTGCGAGGACGGAGATCTCGCCTTCCGGGCGCGGCTCGCCGGCTACGGCTGCCTCTACGTCCCCGGGGCCGTCGTCTACCACATGGGAAGCGCCTCGACCGGGGGCAAGAGGAGCGAGGCGGCGACCCGGCTCGGCACGCGCAACAGCATAAGCCTGCTGGTGAAGAACCTGCCGCTTTCGGTAGTGCCGCACGTGCTGCCGTTCTTCCTGCTCGGCCAGCTCGCGCGCCTGCTCACCGCGGCGGCTACCGGGACCCTGAGAGCACACCTGGAGGGGCTCGCCGGGGCGTGGCGACAGCTGCCGCTCACGCTGAAGAAGCGGCGCGCGATCCAGGCCGCGAGGAAGGTCCCCGACGCGGAGGTCCGGGCGCTCCTGCGGGAGTCCTCCCTCGCCGCAACGAGGAGCATCGCCCGCAGGCTGCGAGACCGGGCGCGATGAGGTTCTCGGTGGTGATCGTGAACTACGCCTCCTGGCAGCTCACGCTGCGCTGCGCGCGCTCGGTGTGGGAGAGCGGGTGGCCCGGGCTGGAGGTCGTCGTCGTGGACAACGGCGGGGACGAGGTCCGGAGAGGGGAGCTGCCGCCCGGCACGCGCCTGATCCGGGCCGGAGAGAACCTCGGCTTCGCGCGCGCCGCCAACCTGGGCATCGCCGCCTCCACCGGCGAGGTCGTCGTCCTCCTGAACCCGGACGCCGTGGCGGGGAGGGACCTCTTCGAGAGACTCGCGGCGTTCTTCGGAGAGAACCCGCGCGCGGGCATCGTGGGGCCGCGGGTACTCGACCCGGACGGCGGGCTGCAGCTCTCGGCGCGCCGGGAGGTGAGCTTCGTCTCCGGGCTATTCGGGCGCACCTCGCTGCTGACGCGCCTCTTCCCGAAGAGCTCGTTCGTGAGGTCCCAGTTCCCGGCCGTGACGGGCGTAGAGGGTCCCGTAGCGGTGGACTGGGTCTCGGGGGCGTGCATGGCGATCCGGCGCGAGGTCGTGGACCACATCGGGCCCCTCGACGAGCGGTTCTTTATGTACTTCGAGGACGCGGACCTGTGCCGCCGGGCGCGCGATGCGGGCTGGCTCGTCTACTACCTGCCGCACGTCGAGGTCGTCCACGAGGCCGGCGGCTCGAGCCGCAGCCGCCCGAAGGCGATCTGGCTCCTGCACAGGAGCGCCTTCCTCTACCACCGCAAGCACGGCGCCCACGGCCCTCTGAACCTCTACAGCGCGCTCGTCCTCTTGGGGCTCTCGGCGCGGGCGCTCGCCAAGCTCGCCGCCTCGCGGCTTCCGGCGGAGAGGAAGGGGAGCTAGTACCTCGGGAGCGCGCCTTCGGGCATCTCCCGCAGCGCGGGGGCGTTGCGGTCCTTCTCGGAGAGGATGGGGCTCTCGACGGGCCACTCTATGCCGATCTCGGGGTCGCTCCAGAGGATCGAGCCGTCGTGCTCGGGGGCGTAGTAGTCGGTGCACTTGTACGAGAAGAGAGCGCCCTCGCTCGTGACGACGAAGCCGTGGGCGAAGTCCGGGGGCACCCAGAGCTGGCGCCTGTTCTCCGCCGAGAGGTAGGCGCCGGTCCAGCGTCCGAAGGTCGGCGAACCCACCCGGATATCCACCGCCACGTCGAAGACCTCGCCCACGAGCACGGAGACGAGCTTGCCCTGCGGCCGGGGGTTCTGGAAGTGCAGGCCGCGCAGGACGCCCTTCTGCGAGAAGGAGAGATTATCCTGTACGAAGCGGTTCGGGATGCCGAGCTTTTCATAGCGGCGACCGTTCCAGCTCTCCATGAAGAAGCCCCGCTCGTCGCCGAAGACCCTCGGCTCGATAACGAGGACGCCCGGGAGGCCGGTCTCCCGAACGTTCACAGGACGAACTCCTCGCTTCTGAGGAGGTCCAGGAGGTATTGGCCGTAGCCGTTCTTGCGCATCGGGTAGGCCAGCTCCTCGAGCTGCTCGGCGGAGATGTAGCCCTTGCGGTAGGCGATCTCCTCGGGACACCCGATCTTGAGGCCCTGCCGCATCTCGAGCGTCTCGATGAAGTTCGAGGATTGCAGGAGCGACTCGTGGGTACCGGCGTCGAGCCAGGCCATCCCGCGTCCCATCAGCTCCACCTGAAGCTCCCCGCGCTCCAGGTAGTCCACGTTGACGTCCGTGATCTCCAGCTCCCCCCGCGCCGAGGGCGTGAGGTTCGCCGCTATGTCCAGGACCCGGTTGTCGTAGAAGTAGAGGCCGGTGACGGCGTAGTGGGAGCGCGGCCTCTCGGGTTTCTCCTCGATGGAGAGGACCGTCCCGTCCCGGTCGAACTCCACGACGCCGTAGCGCTCGGGGTCGCGGACGTAGTAGCCGAAGACGGTCGCGCCCTCACTCCGGCCCGCCGCGCGCTCCAGCAGCTCCGTGAACCCCTGACCATAGAAGATATTGTCCCCGAGCACGAGCGAGACGTTGTCGCGCCCGACGAACCCCCGCCCGATGACGAACGCCTGCGCGAGCCCCTCCGGCCGGGGCTGCACCGCGTACTCGAAGCTCACGCCCCAGGCGGAGCCGTCGCCGAGCAGCTCTTCGAAGCGCGGCAGGTCGTAGGGGGTGGAGATGATCAGGATCTCCCTGATGCCTGCAAGCATCAACGTCGAGAGCGGGTAGTAGACCATAGGCTTGTCGTAGACGGGCAACAGCTGCTTGCTGACCGCGCGGGTGAGCGGGTACAGCCGCGTCCCGGAACCGCCCGCGAGGACTATCCCCTTCACGACGCACCCCCGAGCCCGAGCCGCTCGCCCCGGTACTTCCCGGAGGTGACGCCCTCGCACCACTCCCTGTTCTCCAGGTACCAGCGCACCGTCTTCTCCAGGCCCGTCTCGAAGGTCTCTAGCGGCCGCCACCCCAGTTCGCGCCCGATCTTGGTGGCGTCTATGGCGTAGCGGCGGTCGTGGCCGGGCCTGTCGGCGACGAACTCTATAAGCTCTTCGTGTGGCGCGTGCGGCGAGTCGGGGACCAGGTCGTCGAGCAGGCGGCAGATGGTCCTGACCACCTCCAGGTTCGCCTTCTCGTTGTGGCCGCCGACGTTGTAGACTTCGCCGACGGCGCCTCTCTCCAGCACCACGCGCACGGCGCGGCAGTGGTCCTCGACGTAGAGCCAGTCGCGCACCTGCCGCCCGTCGCCGTAGACCGGCAGCGGCTCGCCGCGCAGGGCGTTGAGGATCATCAGGGGGATCAGCTTCTCCGGAAACTGGTAGGGACCGTAGTTATTGGAGCAGTTGGTCGTGATCGCCGGAAGCCCGTAGGTGTGGTGGTAGGCTCTCACCAGGTGGTCGGAGGCGGCCTTGGAGGCGGCGTAGGGCGAGTTGGGCCGGTACGGGCTCTCCTCGGTGAAGTACCCGGTCGGGCCGAGCGCCCCGTAGACCTCGTCGGTGGAGACGTGCAGGAAGCGAAAACGCTCGCGCTCCTCGCCCTCGAGCCCGTTCCAGTAGGCGAGCGCCGCCTCCAGGAGCTCCTGGGTCTCGACGACGTTGGTCTGGACGAACGCCTTCGGGCCGTCTATGGAGCGGTCCACGTGGCTCTCGGCGGCGAAGTTCACTATCGCCTGCGGGCGGTGCTCGCGCAGCAGCTCGTCCACGAGCTCCCGGTCCCCGATCCTGCCGCGCACGAAGACGTGATCCGGGTCCCCGGCGACGGAGGCCAGAGTGTCCAGGTTTCCGGCGTAGGTCAGGGCATCGAGATTGATAACCCGCCAGTCCCCCACGGCCCCGAGGACGAAGTTGCCCCCTATAAACCCGGCTCCGCCGGTAACCAGGATGGTCCGTTTGCTCTCTTCCAACGCTCTCCCTCGCCAGCTGCCAGCCTTTAGCCATCAGGTTTTCGGCCTTAGAGCCGACCGCCGATGGCCACCCGCGTAATTTACTAGACCCTTCGGGGGCCTTCCAAGCGGCCCGGTTGAAACGTCGCTCCCCTGCGTGATACTTTTCTTGCGTCGTGATGCATGGCTTTCACATTCACGCCCGCTCCGGGCGAACTCCCCGCGCCGGGGCATGAGGTCCCGGGACGCCAGACGAGCCGTACCTTCGGAAAGAGAGGCGAACCCCCCTTGAACGTCGAGTCGCGCGCAGGCAGGCAGGGAGTCGTAAGGCGGTGGCGAGGATGGCTGCCGGAGATACCGGATAGGGCGATAGCCACCATCGGCGAGGGCGAGACGCCCCTGATCGAGGCTTCCCGCCTCTCGGAGCGCATCGGCGCGAGCGTCCACCTGAAGTTCGAGGGGATGAACCCTACCGGCTCCTTCAAAGACCGCGGGATGACGGTGGCGCTCTCGAAGGCCGTCGCGGAGGGCGCCCGCGCGTGCGTCTGCGCCTCGACCGGCAACACCGCCGCCTCGGCAGCGGCCTACGCGGCGAGAGCCGGCATCCCCTGCTTCGTCGTCGTTCCGGCCGGCAAGATCGCGCTGGGCAAGGCGGTGCAGGTGCTGGCCCACGGGGCGCACATAATCCAGATAGAGGGCAACTTCGACGCCGCCCTGAGACTCTCGCGCAGGGCCGCCGAATCTCTGGGCGAGGTGGCCCTCGTCAACTCCGTGAACCCGGACCGCATCGAGGGTCAGAAGACGGCAGCCTTCGAGCTCTGCGAGGCGCTGGGGAGCCCGCCGGACGCGCTCGCGCTGCCGGTGGGGAACGCGGGCAACATCACGGCGTACTGGAGGGGCTTCTCCGAGTGGCGCGAGGCTGGCTACGCCGGGACGGCGCCGAGGATGCTCGGCTTCCAGGCGGAGGGAGCCGCGCCGCTCGTGGCGGGCCGGGACATCGAGGAACCGGAGACGGTGGCGAGCGCCATAAGGATCGGGGCTCCGGCCAGCAAGGAGGGGGCGCTCCGGGCGGTGCGCGAGTCCGGCGGCCTGATCGGGAGCGTCACCGACGAGGAGATACTGGACGCCCAGAGGTTGCTCGCCCGCGAGGAGGGGGTCTTCTGCGAGCCCGCCTCGGCGGCGGGGATAGCGGGCCTGCTCAGGCTCGTCCGCGAGGGCCGCGGCCCGGAAGGGACGGTGGTGAGCGTGCTCACCGGCCACGGCCTCAAGGACCCGGATGCGATCCTGAGCCGCGTCGAGCTTCCGGAACCGGTCGAGGCGTCCTTCGAGGCCGTCGCCACGCGGATGGAGAGGACGATCGCGTGATCTCCGTGCGCGTCCCGGCGACCTCGGCGAACCTCGGGCCGGGCTACGACGCGGTGGGCCTCGCGCTCTCGTTGAGCACGAGAATCAGCCTGGACCGGGCGCCGCACCCGGTAGTAGAGGTCTATGGGACGGGGGCGGAGATGATCCCGCATGGCCCCGAGCACCCGGCCTACCGCGCCGCCCGCTTCGTCGCGGAGCTCGTCGAGGAGCCGGACGTTCACTTCCACCTGATCCAGGAGAACGACATCCCCCCCGCCCGCGGTCTCGGTGGTTCCGCCGCAGCCCTCGTCGGAGGAGCAGTGGCCGCTAACGACCTTCTCGGCCGCGCCCTCGCCCCTCCCGACCTGCTGAACCTGGTCTGCGACCTGGACGGGCACCCGGACAACGCCGCCCCGGCCCTCCTGGGCGGGCTGGTCATCGGGACGCTGACGCCGGGCGGGGTGCGCGCCGTACGCCTGGAGCCTAAAGGGCTGGAGGTCGCCGTCGCCGTACCGGACTTCACCGTCTCCACGACCGCCGCCAGACGCGCTCTGCCGGAGCAGGTCCCCCACCGCGACGCCGTCTTCAACGTCGGTCGCTCGGGCCTGCTGCTCGGCGCTCTCGCCACCGGCGACTACGGGCTGTTGCGGGTAGCGATGCAGGACCGGCTGCACCAGCCCTACCGCTCGCACCTGATCCCGGGCCTCGAGGACGTCATCGAGGCCGCCCTGCAGAGCGGGGCATACGGCGCCTGTCTCTCGGGCTCCGGGCCGACCGTCCTGGCCTTCGTCCCTACCGGCGCCGCCGAAACCGTCGCCGAAGCCATGCGCGACGCCTTCGCAGAATGCGGTATCGAGGCCGGCTCGCACGCGCTGGAGGTGGACCTCGCAGGCGCCAGGGTCGAGCCGCCGGGAGAGGTGGCCGCCCCACACCCGGAGGCCGTGCTATAGAGCATCCACCAGGGTAACCGGACCGCAAAGGGGTAGCCCCGGCACCTCGCGTCCGAATCTCCCGGCGCCACAAATAAGCTACATTTACTACCATAAGTGGATTATAATTCTTGATGTATTTGCATCAGGGAAAGGCTGCCGTGTTGGCTGCGTCCTCATCCAGCTCTTTCGAGAGGGAGGCGGGCATCCGCCTGAGCCTGCTGGGGGAATTCTCTGTCCGGCTCGGCTCGCATGAGGTGCCGGAGACGGCCTTCGCCCGGCGAAAGGCCCGCAGTCTGCTGAAGCTCCTGGCGCTGCGATCCGGGCACCGGCTCCACCGGGAACAGGCCATGGATCTGTTGTGGCCGGAGCTGCCTCCCCGGGCAGCGGCGGCCCAGTTGTACAAGGCCGTCCATCAGGTAAGGCGGGCCTTTGCCACCGCTCATCCCGGGCTTCCGCCGGAGAGCCTGTTAGAAGTCCACGATGAGGTCATCAGCCTGAAGGCTCCGGGCGGGGTGAACACCGACGTCGAAGAGTTCGAGGAGCTGGCCCGGGCGGCGACCCGCCGGCGGGATCTGGGCCTGCTACAGAGGGCGGTCGCCGCCTACAGGGGAGATCTACTCCCTACGGACCTCTACGAAGAGTGGACGGTGGAACCCCGCGCTGCCCTGCGGGAACGCTTTCTGGAGCTGCTGGTCGAGCTGGGGGAGGGGTACCTGGCCGCCGGATACCCGGCCGAGGCCGGGGACGTCTTCCGTCAGGTCCTGGATCGGGAGCCGACACGGGAGGAGGCGCACCGGGGCCTGATGCGCGTCTACGCCGCCCGGGGCAGCAGCGCGAGGGCCCTGCGCCAGTACCAGCAATGCAAGGAGCGCCTCATAGAAGAGCTGGGGATAGACCCCTCCTCCGAGACCACCCGGCTGTACCAGGACATCCTCAGAGGAGAGGTAGAGCCTCCTGTGGT
>JBFLXF010000008.1:0-16155 GCA_040757515.1 Actinomycetota bacterium | reverse complement strand
GGGGCACTAGTGAGTGCTTCAGCGAGTCTGGGGGTATCCACGTCAACGAGACCTTCTTCTACTCGTACAGCCTAGATCCGGAGAGCGGAGAGGTGGTTAGGGGAGAAGGTGAGATCGGGGAGAACGTGGTCACCGGCTTTAACCGTTGGATGCAGCCGATGATCAACTACCGCACTCACGACTTGGTGCGCCGCTACCGGAACCATGAGCACGGCTGCGGCTGGACCTGGGAGTGGCTGGAAGGGACGGTACTCGGCAGGACCGACTACATGGTGACGGTCCGCGGGGTAAGCGTTTACCAGTCCGCAGTCGAGAACCTGATCGGAGAAGTTCCCGGCCTGAGCGTCAACTACGAGATACACCTCACAACCGACCGCGGCCTAGACAGGGTCGAGGTCGTCGTCGAGGCCCGCAACGAAGCAGCGAGAAGGGAAGAGCTTAAGAAGAAGCTTGAAGACGTGTATCGAGAGAACCTTAAGGTGGGGGTAGATGTCCGCGTCGTGCCCCCGGGGACCTTACCCCGCTACGAGCTGAAGACGAAACGCATCTTCGATCACAGGGCGCAATAAGGAGCAGTAAGGCCGTGGCCGTGAAGTTTTGGCACAAGGATTTGTTAGAGAAGGATTACTGGAACGAGCCGGCGGAGACTATGCCGCGCGAGAAGCTCGATGAGCTCCACCTAAAGAAGCTAAAGTCGGTGCTTAGGTATGCTTACGAGCACAGCCGCTTCTACCGGCAAAAATGGGACGAAGTCGGCTTCCATCCCGAGGACGTGAAGACGCTCGAAGGCTTCAAGAAGAACGTTCCGATCACCGACAAAGCAGACTTCCTGCGCTATCAGGAAGAGTTCCCCCCTTACGGGCTGACCCTCGCGGTGGAGGAAGACTTCATCTCGCACCAGTCGAAGACCTCCGGCTCGACCGGGACGCCTTTACACATCCCGTTTACGCTCTACGACACCGAGAAGTACGGGGAGTCCTGGATCTACGGCTTCTGGGCCATCGGCATTAGGCCCACCGACCGCTTCTATTTCGCCTTCGGGTTCGGCGCTTACGCGGGCTTCTGGAGCGCCTACTGGGCCGCCCGTCGTCTTGGTGCGACCGTTATCCCTGGCGGCGGCGCAGACACCGAGGGGCACGTCAAGAACATCCTGAGCCAGAAGCCGACGGTCTTGATCGCGACCCCCAGCTACGCCCTGCGTATCGCGGAGCAAGCCAAAGAGATGGGTCATGACCTCTCCGAATCAAGCATCAGGTTTACCTATCATGCCGGGGAGCCTGGGCCCTGCTCCATTGACGCTATCCGGGAGCGGTTGGACCGCGAGTACGGCGCGGTCTCCGGGGAGCTTCTGGGCGTCGCTGAACTGGACGCCATCGCCCCGGGCTGCCCGCACCGTCGCGGAGTACATATGAACGAGATGAACACTTTCTCCTGGACCATGGCCCCGCAATCAGGCGAAGAGGTGAGGGAAGGGGAGATTGGAGAGAACGTCATCACTACCTTCGTCAACACCGCCCAACCCCTGATCAACTACACCACCCACGATCTTGTACAGGCGTATAACCACGACATCCCCTGCGGCTGCGGGCGCTCGTGGAGGTACCTCGACGGCGCTGTCCTCGGACGCAGCGACTACATGGTTACGGTGCGTGGCACTAACGTCTACCCCTCCTCTGTCGAGAACCTGGTCCGGCGTGTGGATGGTGTCTCCCAATACTTTCAGCTTATTCTTTCCCGCAACGACAGTGGGCTGGATGAGATGAAGATTCTAATGGAGCCCGAGAAGACGCTGCAAATAGAGCGTTGGGACAGTCTCGGTGCCGAGGTACAGGAAGTCATCAAGGACAACATCGGACTGAGGATGGATGTAGAGGTGGTCGAACCCGGAACGTTCCCACGCACCGAGCTCAAGTTCAAGCGGATTCTGGATAAGAGGCCCCAAGAGGTCCGCCGTCGACTGGAGCGATAACAGAGAGCTCTTCAATGGCACAAATAATGGAGGATTAATGTGAGAACAGAAGAACAACTCGCCTTAATAGACGAGATCCGAGCCAACCTACGGCTACTTATTGAGCAGACAGAGGTGCCCGCGCTTTATGAGTGCTACAAGATGGCCGACATGAATCTGCACTGGGCCAAGTGGCTGCAAGGTGAGGTAGACGAGATCATGCCCGAGCTTGAGCGAAAGACTTCTTGAGGGGCCGGAGATGGACGTTGCTACCATGGCAGACTGGGCCGTGAGCCGCACGCCGGAGAAGCTCGCTGTGGTCGAAGGCAACAAACGGTTGACCTACCGAGAGTGGGGAGAACGGGTGGACCGACTGGCGCGCCACCTCGTGCGACTCGGTATAGGCAGGGGCGACCGCGTCGCCTGCATGCTCAAGAACCGCGAGGAGCACGCTACTACTTTCTTCGCCGTCCAGAAGCTTGGAGCAGTAGCGACGCCCTTCAATTTCCGAGTAAAGAGGGATGGGATCGTCTACCACGTAAACGACTCCGGAGCGAAGGCCCTAGTCTTCGACGATGACGTTGCGGAGGAAGTTTTAGTCGTCCGCGAGTTGATGCCCGGATGCGAACACTACATTTGCGTCGGCAAAGGCCGGGTAGAAGGCGTCCTGCCGTTCGAAGAGCTTATGAGCGAAGAGGTCCCGCCGGTCGAGTTTCCGGCGCTGAGTGGCGATGACCCCTCGGTGATCCTCTACACTTCGGGGACGACCGGCACCCCTAAGGGCGTGCTCATTACGCATTCGGCCAGCCTCGCGCGGGCGTACGGCCTCATACTGAACCACGGCCAGAGGCACATGGACGGTGAGCGGGCTATCGGTCTGATGCCGCTCTTCCACACCGTGGGGCTGCATACGGTCTTGCTGGGGACCGTGCTCCTTAACGGCACTTACTTTCCCGTCGAGCGCTTCTCTCCGGTGGACGTGCTGGATCTGATCGAGCGTGAGAGGATCACCTACCTCTTCGGTACGCCAACGCACTTCCAGATGCTACTCGCGGAGGATCTCTCCGCGCGAGATCTCTCTTCGGTAAGGCACGCGCTCTACGCCGGGGCCCTGATGCCTGGCAGGTTGGCCAGAGAGTGCTCTGAGAAGCTGACCGAGAACTTTACCTTGATCTACGGCAACACCGAGACGTACAACAGCCTCTTCATGCGGAACACCCATCGCCGTCCCGGAGCGGCCGTCTGTGGGGTGCTGCACGAGGCGCGCGTCGTAGAGTTAGGCGGCACCCACGAGGATGTTGTAGCTCCGGGGGAGGAGGGAGAGCTTATCGTCAACGTGCGCTCTCCGGAGTCCTTTAGGGAGTACTGGAATAAGCCCGAGCAGACGGCCGATAAGGTCCGTGAGGGATGGTACTACACTGGGGATTCCTGCCTCTACGAGGTGAAGGATGGGCAGCCGCTATTCACTATCACCGGACGTATCGACGACTTAATCATCAGCGGTGGGGAGAACATCCACCCGGCGGAGATCGAGAACCTCCTCGCCTCACATCCTGGCGTGAGCGACGTTGCAGTCGTAGGCGCGCCGGATCTCCGGTGGGGAGAGGTTGTCAAGGCATTCGTCGTCAGGAGTGATCCATCGTTGACGGAGAAGCAGCTGGACAATTTCTTCAAGGAGAGTTCGCTGGAGAATTACAAGAGGCCACGCTCCTACGAGTTCCTGTCCGAGATCCCGCGCAACCCGAGCGGCAAGATTCTCCGCGCGCAACTCAAAGAGCGCGAGGGCAAGCGCGATCTGGGAGAGAAGGTGGGGTCGTAACCGAGAGTGGATGAACCAGCGTATCGTAACTACAGAGAAAAGAGACCGAGGAGGCAGGGATGCTAGATCAGCCGAACCAAGAAAGAGAGACGTACGAGGAGTTGTGGGAGGCCAGACGCGCCTTCGAGGAGGAGAGCAAGCTTCTGGCCAAGGTGTTCAACGACCCAGGGATCTTCGATCTTGAGGTCAAGAAGATATTCGCGAAATCGTGGGCCTTTCTAGCTCACGAGAGTGAGATCCCCAACCCGGGTGACTATGTGGTTCGTCGAATCGTTAATGATAGCTTCATCGTTTCCCGCGACGAGCATGGGGAGATCCACGTCCTGTTCAATATGTGCCGGCACCGGGGTATGCAGGTCTGTCGTTCAGACGTAGGCAATGCCTCTCACTTCCGCTGCCCGTACCACGGGTGGACTTACAAGAATACCGGGAAACTGAACGGTGTCCCGTTCAACAAGGAAATCTTTGGCCCTGGCGGGATAAATAAGGAGGAGTGGGGTTTGACCCCTGCGCCGAAGTCGGGGATCTACGAGGGTATGATCTTCGCCTGTATGGACCCGCAGGCCCCGTCGCTCGAGGACTACATAGGGGAAGCCGGCTGGTATCTCGACTTCCTACTGAAGAAGAGCCCGGCGGGCATGGAGGTGGTCGGGGCTCCACAGAGGTGGGTGTTGCCGGCTGACTGGAAGCTCTCCTCCGAGAACTTCTTCGGTGATGGGTATCATACCCAGTCGACGCACATGAGCACGATATCAACGGGCATCATGCGCGTGAAAAAGGTATCTTACCTAAAGGACGGGGTTCAGATTAGGGCCGGTATCCACGGTGGCGGGTTCATGGCATTCAAACCGGGGACTTACCTGAACTATCCTAGAAGCATAGTAGAGTCAATGCTGGATAACTTGAACTCGGACCAGGTCGGTCTAATCGAAGAGCACTCCATTCTCCCCCTCAACTTCACCATTTTCCCTAACTTGAGCTTCCTTAACTCGTCGCTCGTGGCAGAGCAGGGAGGAAGGTCGGTTCCCTTCCTCTCCATGCGTCTATGGCAGCCGATAGGGCCGGGCAAGATGGAGATCTGGTCTTGGTGCCTGGTGGAGAAGGATGCCCCTGAGGAGTTCAAGAAAGCCTCCAGCAAAGCATACCTGTCGACCTTCGGTACCTCCGGAACTTTCGAGCAGGATGACGCGGAGAACTGGAGAAACGTTACCAAGGTTGCTGCGGGGGAGATGGCGGGCCGCCACTATCTGAACTACCGAATGGGGCTCGACCACGTGCGACCACTCCCCGACTCGGAGTGGCCCGGTCCAGGAACGGCTTACCCCAAGATGTACGTGGACTTCGCTCAGCGCCTATTCTGGAGCACGTATTTCGACCACCTGCTGAAGTGATAGGAGACAATCAACGTTCATTCCAGTCTAGAGATTTAGGGGAGAGTGATGCTTGAGACATCGGTGGCGACGTATTGGGAGATCTACTCGTTCTTGATGCGGGAGGCCGAGCTACTGGACGAAGGTCACCATCGGGAGTGGTTGGATCTCTTCACGGATGATGTGGTGTACCGGATGCCGGTGCGGCAGACTCGTGAGAAGGGAGCCGGGGACGGCTTTGTTAAGGACATGAGCCACTTCGAGGAGACACGCGGAAGCCTCGAATTACGGGTCAGCCGCCTGGAAACCGAGTATGCCTGGGCGGAAGACCCTCCATCACGCACCCGCCACTTCGTGACGAACATCAGGGTTGCTCCCGGCGAGGAGGAAGACGAGGTCTCGGTAAAGTCGAACCTGCTCCTCTACCGCTCGCAGGGGAGCGATCCGCACTACGACCTGCTCTCGGCGGAGCGGAGGGATGTTTTGCGGCGGGAGGACGGACAATGGAAGCTGAGGCGGAGGGAGATACTGTTGGATCACGCCGTCGTCACGACGCACAACCTCGCCGTTTTCCTCTGAGGGCCCGGGCATAACAAGGGTATGAGGATTATGAGTCTCACCGCCGCAGGAGCGTGTAAGGCGCCAGACGCCAGCGGGTAAGAGACACCCGGTGCGCTAAATAGATCGAGCCTGCGGCGGAAAAAGTTTGTCAAGGGAGGACACATGGAAAACGACTACATCGAGATCAGTAACGAATTTGCGACGGCCCTTGTTCGGAAGGTCCAGACCAAAAACGGAGCTCGCCTGGAGATATTCGCCCCCAAGATGGGCCACCGAGTTTACCTGGACTCCATCCTCCTTGAGAGCCTGTCGTGGCAGACCCCGGAGACGTTGTCGAGGTTACTCGAATCTCCCTTCGGTCCCTCAGGCAGGGAAGAGATTCAGGGAGAGGCCCGGAAAGAGGCCGAATAAGATGGGCTGGTTGGACGGTAGGGTCGCGCTGGTGACGGGTGGAGGCTCCGGAATCGGTCGGGCGGCGGTCGAGGCCTTCGTTCAGGAAGGTGCGCGGGTCGGCGTGCTTGACATCTCGCCGGAGAAGATCAAGGCCCTCAAATTTTTGGGTTCGGACATAAAGGCTATCCGGGGCAACGCCACTAGCCTCGCAGATAACGAGCGGGCGCTGTCGGAGACCGTCAGCGCATTCGGTCGGCTGGATGTCCTCGTCTGCTGCGTTGGGGTGTGGGACAACTTGGTCAAGCTGAGGCGCATCCCGAAAGAGAAAGTCGACGAGGCCTTCGAGGAGATTTTCGCGATCAACGTCAAGAGCTACGTGCTCAGTACGAAGGTCTGCGCGGAAGAGCTGATCAAATCCGAGGGGTGCGTAATCTATACTCTATCGAATTCGTCGTTCTATCCTGATGGGGGAGGCCCGCTGTACGTGGCGACCAAGTTCGCTGTCCGGGGCCTCCTCGTGGAGATGGCTTATGAGCTGGCTCCCAAGGTGAGGGTGAACGGCGTGGCACCCGGCGGCACCGCTACCGAGATTCGGGGACTTCATAGCCTGGATCAGGAAGAAAAGATACTCTCATCTTCGCCGAAGATGAGAGAGGTGATGCGGTCCATAAACCCGCTCCAGCTCGAGTTCGCACCGGAGGACCACGCCGGGGCCTACCTTTATCTGGCGAGCAAGAAGCTATCGAGAGGAGTGACCGGGACGATCATCAACTCCGACGGAGGGCTCGGCGTGCGTGGCTTCGTGAAGGTAGCGGGGTTACTGTGAGCGGCTACGACGGGCCGCGAGAGGAAGGGGAGCTTCGCGTACGCGCACGGCCCTCCCCCGAGGAGCAGCGACACCTTATAAGGGTGGCGCTCGGGCAGAAGTCGGCGGACCTCTTCGTCAAAGGCGGCAGGGTGGTCAACGTCTACTCGGGAGAACTGGTCCCGGCTCATGTAGCCGTCGTGGGGGACCGCATAGCGTACGTCGGCACTTCGGAGGATGCCATCGGGCCCGACACTCGGGTAATAGACGCACAAGACCTCTTCGTGGCTCCGGGCTGGATCGAGGCCCACTCCCACGCCTACCTGTACTACAACCCTGGGAGTCTCGCGGAGGCTGTCCTACCCGGCGGCACTACCACCGTCGTGTCGGACGACCTGAACTTCTCTATGCTCGGAGGGCCTACGGTCAGCCGTGCCGTCATGGACGCATCTTCCCGTCTCCCGGTGCGCTTCCTTTGGTACGCTCGCCCAGAGCCGGCATCCCCGGTCGCCGAATCGGAGAACTTCTTTGTCCGCGAACGGTTGTTGGAGGTCCTAGATCACCCACTGGCAGTGGGGGTAGGTGAAGCCCCCGCCTGGTCCCGCTTCCTGCAGAGTGAAGAAGAAGCTCTCCTGGAGGCGATCGCCGAAGCTCGTCGCCGGGGCCTTGTAGTTGACGGCCACACGGCAGGTGCACGCGGCGCGAGGCTGGCGGCCCTCGTCGTCGCCGGTCTCAGATCCTGCCACGAGGCCATCACCGCTGAGGAAGCCCTCGAACGTCTACGGCTCGGCCTGTGGACTCCCCTCCGACACAGCTCGCTCCGGCCCGACCTTCCAGAACTCGTCCGGCTCGTCACAGAGAAAGGAGCCGACACCCGCCGGATCATTCTCACTACCGACGGCCCAGAACCGACCGCTATCTCGGATAAAGGGTTCCTCGATGACCTCCTCCGGCTAGCCGTGAAAAACGGCGTTCCCCCGATACAGGCCATCCAGATGGTGACCGTCAATCCTGCGACGTACCTCCACCTAGACGACCACCTCGGCGGGGTTGCGCCGGGTCGGCTGGCCGATCTCGTGCTCCTCGACGATCTCTCTTCTTTCCGGCCACGGTTAGTCGTAGCGGGGGGACGGGTGACAGCCCGAGGAGGTGAGCTGGTCGAATCCGTGCCTGATGCCGGCTGGGAGTCACTCGGGCTCCAGCTGAAATTTAGGCAGGGTTCGTGGATCGAAGACCCGACCCTGTACGAGACTAGCCCGGGCAGCGAACTTCCCGTAATAGAGTTCGTCTCGGACGTCATCACCCGTTCGGGGGAGTATCTTATGATGGACGAGTTGCCCGAGGGGTACCTCCGCGCGGTACATCTCACCAGGGACGGGCGGTGGGTAACCCGTGCCTTGGTGCGCAACTTCGCTCGTGATCTCGATGGTTTCGCGACCACTGCTACTTCGAGTATCCAAATCCTAGCATTCGGGCGGGATCCACGGTCGATGGCTCTCGCCGCCGCCCGGGTGCGAGAGTTGGGCGGCGGCGCGGCGATAGTCACCGACGGGCAAGTCGTCTGGGAAGGCGCTCTACCGCTCGGGGGCACCATGGCGCCCGGTCCCTTCGCGCGAGCACTCTCCGTCGCCGGAGAGTTGAAGGCGCACCTCCAGCGTGCGGGTTACCTCTTCTCCGACCCCCTTTACTCCCTGCTCTTCCTCACTGCCGACTTCCTCCCTGGTCCCCGCCTTACATGGTCGGGTGTACTAGACGTCCGAACGGGCACAGTTGTTCACAAAGCAGAGCCGCTCGACGGATGATGCTCGAACCCCCGGTGGAATCATCTCGACGAGAAGCCGGAGATTCTCGAACGGCCGCACGGGTACACATCCTAGAAGAGATGACTTGGCAGGACGTGGAGCGCTTTGATAGGGAGGAGACGGCTGTCATGCTCGCGTGCGGTCCCGTAGAGCAACATGGCCCGCAGACTCCGTTGGGCACAGACCTGTACATCGCCGAGTACGTGATGCACAAGTGCGCCGAAAACCTAGCCGACCATGGCTACCCAGTCATCGTCGCACCGACCGTGTCTTACGTCAACGCACTCTTCTCACTTCCTTATCCCGGATCCGTCTCAATCCGGCGGAGGGTTGTCGAGGAGTACCTGTTCGATCTGCTCGCCTCATTTGCTATGGACGGGTTCAGACACCTCATCTTAACCAGCCAGCATGTGGATCCACCTTGGGTTCGCACCGCTGAGAACGTCTGCGAGCGTGTCAATGCGGAGTACGATGCACGGTCCATCCACGGTTTCGAGCGATTCGTTGTGGATCTATTGGAAGATCCCTCGCGGCTCGACCTGTCTGGCCTGGACCTCCAGGGAGACACACATGCGGGCGTCTACGAGACCGCGCCCATGCTCTATATACAGGAACACCTGGTAAGGAAAGAACTCCTGCAGAAGCTCGCGCCCATGCGGTTCGAGTGGTCCGAGATGAAAGAGGTTAAGTCCTTCCGGGAGCTCGGCAATGGGTTGGGATACACTGGCGACCAGTCCCAGGCCACCAAAGAGATCGGGGAGCGAATCATCGAGCACTACGCCGATCGGTTCAAAGACCTCATCCTGCGCCATGTGCGCGGCGAGGATGTCTACGAGCTACTACGATTCCCCGCTTTTTGAAGTGTCCTTGAGAGAAGCAGAACCGCATCCAGTGCCCTCGCCATGGCGGGCCCGAAACCTAAACCTCCGTTCTCAAGACCTTCTCCGCGAGCGTTCGATAATGCCGAACGAGCTACTTGTTGGTGGCTGTCTGGGCTACTAGGCTACAGAGCATAGCAGGAGGACGAAGGTGCAGGCTGATGAGTAGACTCATGATAAGGAAAGTGGCCGATGTCCTGAGTCTCTTTTCGCCTGAGCGCCCTGAGTGGGGGGTTAGCGAGGTAGCGAGGGTCTTAGAACTGCCGAAATCGACCGCTAGTGAGCTGATGGCTAGTATGGCGGATGAAAGGTTGTTGAGCAGTGCTGGTAGGGGACGATACCGGCTAGGCTGGCGGTTGTTCGAGTTGGGCCAGACCCTGCTCGACAGCACTGAGTTTCGCAGTGAGGCCCGGCGTGTGATGCAGGAGCTGGTCCAGAGGTGGGGAGAAACAGCGCATCTGGCGGTGCTTGAGGGTGTTGAGGCCGTGTACCTTGATAAGATACAGCCAAGCCCGGCGGTGAAGATCCTACTTTCGCGGGTCGGCGTCCGGCTGCCGGCCTATTGCAGCGGCGTTGGCAAAGTCCTCCTTGCGTACAAACCTTGGGATGAGGTGGCCGCACTGCTTCAGGGGCGAGGCATGTCAGCGCTGACACCTAATACTCTCAGTGACCTTGAGAAGCTGGCCGACGAGCTAAGGTTAGTGCGGGAGCGTGGTTACGCCTACGACTTGGAGGAAGCAACCATCGGACTCTGTTGCGTTGCGGCCCCGATACGAGACTACTCCGGCAAGGTGGTGGCCGCGATGAGCCTCTCGGTGCCGGCTTACCGCTTCCACCCCAGAAGAGAGGAGCTTACAGCGGCGATAGTGGAGGCAGCCGGGCGCGTCTCCGACGCTTCTGGAAGAAACAGCTATGAAATAGAAGGGTTCTCCATCTACGGTAGGAAGGAGCTGCAGGGAGCATGAGCGGGAAGGTAAAGGTTGGGATAATAGGCTCTGGGAACATCGGCACCGACCTCATGTACAAGCTCTTAAAGAATCCGGGCCACATGGAGCTCAAGATGCTGGCGGGGGTAGATCCGAACTCTGAGGGCCTCAGGAGAGCCAGTGAGCTAGGCATAGAGACCACGTACGAGGGCATAGGCCCGGTGCTGGAGGATGACGAGATAAAGATCGTCTTCGACGCCACCAGCGCCAAGGCGCATATCAGGCACGCCAAGATGCTTAAAGAAGCCGGCAAGATTGCCGTAGATCTCACCCCGGCTGCCCGCGGTCCCTACGTCGTCCCGGTGGTCAATCTCACCGAGCACCTGAACAAGGACAACGTCAACCTCCTTACCTGCGGAGCGCAGGCGACGACACCGATGGCGTACGCGGTCTCCAGGGTGACGCCCACCCTGTACGCTGAGATGGTCTCCACTGTGGCGAGCCTCTCGGCGGGTCCGGGCACGCGGCAGAACATAGACGAGTTCACCTTCACCACGGCCAGGGGTCTGGAGAAGATAGGGGGCGCTAAGTACGGCAAGGCCATCATAATCCTCAACCCCGCCGCCCCCCCGATCATGATGCGGAACACCGTGTACGTCGTGCCCGAAGGCGACTTCGACGAGAACGAGGTGGTCGAGTCTGTAGAGAGAGTGGTGGCCGAAGTGCAGGAGTATGTGCCAGGCTACCACTTAAAAAGTGAACCGGTCTTCGATGAAAAGGAAACGCTCTGGGGCAAGAAGAAGATCGTGATCTTGCTCATCGAGGTCGAGGGGGCCGGAGACTTCCTCCCCAAGTACGCCGGCAACCTAGACATCATGACCGCCTCTGCGCGGGGGGTCGGGGAGCAGTTCGCCCGGCACCTGCTGGGCGGGAAGGAGGTGGTGGCGTGAAAGCGCCGCGGGTAACCGACACGAGCCTGCGCGACGGGTCGCACCCGATGGCCCACCAGTTCACTAAAGAGCAGGTGCGCGACGTTGCGCGGGCGCTGGACGAGGCCGGGGTGACGGTCATCGAGGTCTCCCACGGCGACGGGCTGGCGGGGGCCTCCATACAGTACGGTTTCTCCAAGGCCCCGGAGATGGACCTGATCTCCGAGGCTCGGGAGGTGTGCAAGCGAGCAAGGATCGCCTCCCTCCTCCTGCCGGGCATCGGCACCGTCAACGAGCTCAAAGAGGCCGCCGAGCGCGGAACCCAGATAGTCAGGATCGCCACCCAGTGCACCGAGGCCGACGTCTCCGAGGAGCACTTCGAGATCGCCAAGGAGATAGGGCTCGAGACGGTCGGCTTCCTGATGATGGCCCACCTCAGGCCGCCGGAGTTCCTGGTCGAGCAGGCGAAGCTGATGGAGTCCTACGGCGCCGACTGCGTCTACATAGTGGACTCCGCCGGGGCCATGCTCCCCGACGACGCCCGGGCCAGGGTAGCGGCCCTAAAGGACGCCCTGGAGGTACAGGTCGGCTTCCACGCCCACGACAACCTGGGGTTGGCGATAGGGAACAGCATCGCGGCGCTGGAGGCGGGCGCGGACCAGCTCGACGGGTCCTTGCGGGGCCTGGGCGCCGGGGCCGGAAACGCGCCGACGGAGCTTCTCGCGGCGGTGCTGGACCGGCTGGGCGTCAACCCGGGCCTGGACGTGTTCAAGCTGATGGACGCGGCGGAGTACGTCATCGCCCCGATCATGCCGTTCCAGCCCTTCCCGGACCGGGACGCCATCGCCATCGGTTACGCGGGCGTGTACTCGACCTTCCTCTTGCACGCCAAGCGCGCCGCCGTGCGCTACGGGCTGGACCCGCGCGAGATCCTGGTAGAGCTCGGGAGAAGGCAGGCCGTGGCGGGGCAGGAGGACTGGATCATCGACGTCGCGCTGGAGCTGGCCCGTAAAAAGAAGCAGGGAGCTGCCTAGAGATGGAGGTGTACCCGCACCGAACCCTGCGTCTTCCGGGCTCAGTCGTCACCGTCGGGACCTTCGGTGGGGTACATCGCGGCCACCAAGCCCTGATCGGGAGGGTGGCGGACCGGGCAAGAGAGCTCGGCGTGCCGGCGGTCGCTTACACCTTCGATCCCCCGCCGCTCGCCTACTTCCAAGAGGCGCCGGTGCTGGCGCCGCTGGGCAGGAAGATCCGCCAGCTCAGAACCCTAGTACCGAAGTAGGCGGTGGTGGCTAGGTTCGACAGCGGCTATGCTTACCGCGCCGAGGAATTGCTTGAGGGACTGAGAATCTATCCTGAAACGGGTTCTGAAGGTCTGCACTTAGCCGGTCAACTCTCCGCAGCGAGTCGAACGCGCTGGTCGTTGGTGCGTGATTACCCTGCTGAATTAAGTGGGCTCGATATGAAGGGGTGAACCGGATAGTTGAGCCTTCTCAAGGCGGCATTGAACTACTTGACCAGTTTGCACTAGCTAACGTGGGTCTTTTGTCTATAGAAAAAGGGAGAGAAAGGCGTGGATGGTATCGAGAAGACCGTTCAGACACGGGGTTACACGACATATCTCAATCGCGCCGGAGAGGGAAACCCCGAGACGATACTCTTCTTGCACGGGTCCGGGCCGGGCGTGACGGCGTGGTCCAACTGGCAGTTCGCGCTGCCGGAGCTCGGGGAACGCTACGACTGCCTGGCCCCCGACCTGGTCGGGTTCGGCCGCAGCGAGCATCCCGAGAACCCTCCGGAGGGCATGGACGGCTGGATGGACGCGTGGGTCGCCCAGATCACGTCTCTTCTGGACCATCTCGGGGTCGAGCGAGCGCATCTGGTCGGCAACTCGATGGGCGGTGCCGTCTCCCTGCACCTGATGCACCGCCATCCGGAGCGCTTCGAGCGGATGGTTCTCATGGGGCCGGTAGGGCCTCCGCACGAGATCACGCACCGTCTGGACAGCATCTGGGGCTTCTACGAGGAACCCACCGCAGAACACATGAAGGAGCTGATAAACTGGTTCGCCTACGACCCGAGAGCGGCGGTAGGTGAGGATCTGGATAAGATCGCGCAGATGCGCCTGCAGGCCGCCATGCAACCGGAGGTCCGGCGCAGCTACGAGGCCATGTTTCCGCCGCCCCGCCAGCGGCACCTGAACGGTCTGGTACTCCCGGAAGAGGCATACGAGAGGATGGAGAAGCCGGTCCTCCTGATCCACGGCCGCGACGACTACATCATACCGCTGCAGACGAGCCTGTACCTGCTGGAGCGGCTGCCCCGCGTCCAGCTTCACGTCTTCGGGCAGTGCAGTCACTGGACCATGATCGAGTACAGGGACGCCTTCAACCGCCTGCTGGCGGACTTTTTCGGGGGGGAGCTGTAGGAGGTTTGTCGGCAGCTCCGCAGGTCGAGGGCCTTGCACGACGCCTTCTTGAGGCCGAGCGCGCCCGCGTTCCTATAGACCCCCTCACCGACGAGCGTCCGGACCTCACCCTCCGGGAGGCTTACCGGATCCAGGAGGCTGCCCTGGAGGAGCGGGGCTCACCCCGCATCGGCTACAAGCTCGGGTTCACCAGCGAGGTGATGCGCCGCCAGATGGGCATCTCCGGCCCGAATTACGGACGGCTGACCCGCTCCATGCCGGTGGACGCGGACGCCGGCCCGATCCCGCTCTCGGGGCTCATACACCCCCGCGTCGAGCCGGAGGTGGCGCTGCTGGTCGAGAGAGAGCTCGCCGGTCCCGGCCTGACCCGCGCAGAGGTCTACCCGGCGGTCCGGCTGGCCTTCGCCGCTCTGGAGGTCGTGGACTCCCGCTTCCGGGACTACCGCTTCCGGCTGGAGGACAACACCGCCGACAACAGCTCCGCCGCCCGGTTCGTGCTCGGGCCCCCCGTTCACCTGGCCTCCGCCCCCGACCTGCGGCTCGTGAGCGCGCTGCTCTGGAAGGACGGCCGCGTGCTCGACGGCGGGATCGGGGCCGATGCGATGGGAGATCCCCTCTCCGCGGTCGTCTGGCTGGCGAACAGCCTGGGAGAGGAGGGAAGGTCTCTCGAAGAGGGGAGCATCGTGCTGACCGGAGGGCTGACGCGGGCGCATCCGGTCGGCGCGGGAGGAACCTTCGTGGCCGAGTTCGGCGGTCTCGGAGCGGTCTGGGTGCATTTCGGCGAGGAGGGATAGCGTGCTGGTCATAAAGCTGACCATGATGGAGGGACGCACATCGGAGCAGAAGGAGGCCCTGATCCGGCGCCTCTCCGAGGCCGCCGCCGTAGAGCTGGACTGCCCGCCGGAGGAGGTCCGCATGGTCATCTACGAGGTATCCAGGCAAGAGTGGGGCATAGGAGGGAAGTCGGTGGCGAAGAGGGAGAGCGAGTCGGGATGAGCCTGAGTAAGGAGGCCGGCGCCCTCTTGGAGCGCGTGCGCCGGGCGCGGGAGGAGCGCCGCACCGTCCGGAGGGACGGCGCGGAGGTGGGGCTCGAGACCGCCTACGCGATACAGGCCGCGCTCGGGGAGGGGCGGGAGGTCAAGGGGTACAAGCTCGGCCTCATCAGCGCGGCCAAGCAGGAACAGATGGGGATAGACTTCCCGATCTACGGCCGGGTCTATCCGGAGATGCTCCTGGAGAGCCCGGTGAGCCTCTCCCGCTTCATCCAGCCGCGTCTGGAGCCGGAGCTGGCCGTCGTGCTGGGCGACGAGGTGCCGCCCGAGGCCGCCCCCGGCGCGGCGTCGCTCGCGGTGGGCGGGCTCTTCCTGGCGATAGACTTCCTGGACAGCATCTGGGAGGGGTACAGGTTCAGCATCTCCGACGTGGTGGCGGACAACACCTCCGGCGGGGGTTTCCTGCTCGGGGAGAGGCCGCTGGACGTCCCGCTCGAAGGGAGGCTGAGCCTCTACCTGGACGGCGAGCTTCTGACCGAGGGGCCGCTGGAGGCCCTGGGGAACCTGGACGAGCGGCTTCTCTGGCTGGCGGGGGAGGTCGGCGGGCTTGAGGCGGGTCAGGTGGTGTTTCTGGGCTCGCCGGCTGCGGCCCTCGAGGCCCGTCCGGGGACACTGGAGTTGCGCGGGCCGGAGGGGAGCGCCCTGATCGCGAGGATAGAAGGGTAGGAGAGGCGGTATGCAAAAGCCCTGGTTCGAGGTACGGCACTACATAGATGGGGAGTTCGCAAGCGGCGGAGACCGCTTCGAGGTCTTCTACCCGGCCACGAACGAGGCCATCGGGACCGCACCCGAAGGCGGAGAGGCCGAGGTGGACGCGGCGGTCCAAGCGGCGCGGAGGGCGTTCGGGAAGTGGGGCCGCACCCCGGCGGCCGAGCGGCGCAGGGTCCTCCACGCCTTTGCCGACGGCATCCGCGCCCACGAGGAGGAGCTGGCGCGGGTGGAGAGCTGGGACGTGGGGCGCCCGATCCGGGAGAACGCCCACGGCTACATCCTGCGCGTCGCGGCCAACATCGAGTTCTTCGCGGACTTCGTGGTCACCCACGGGAGCGAGGCGTACCCGATGGACACCGGCTACGTCAACTACGTGCTGCACCAGCCGGTGGGCGTGGCGGCTCTGATCACGCCCTGGAACGTCCCGATGATGCTGGAGACCTGGAAGATCGGACCGGCGCTCGCGTTCGGGAACACCGTGATCCTCAAGCCGGCGGAGCTCACGCCGGTCGGGGCCTGGAAGCTGGCCCAGA
>JBFLXF010000007.1:0-16692 GCA_040757515.1 Actinomycetota bacterium | reverse complement strand
GGCGAGATGCTTGCCCGAGAGCACGCCCTTTCCGACGGGAGAAGCGAACTCGTCGGCCTTGAAGGTGTCGTAGCGCCACTGGCTGCTCGCGAGGTACCAGAGGGCGGTCCCGGCCATGTGGCGGGTCGGGCGCGCCCAGTCGAAGGCGAAGGCGACGGTGGTCCAGCCGGTAATGGGACGGACCTTCTCCTGACCGACGTAGTGCGCCCAGCCGCCGCCGTTTACGCCCTGGCAACCGCAGAGGAGGACGAGGGCGAGCATGGATCGGTAGATCTGGTCTGAGTGGTACCAGTGGTTGGTCCCCGCGCCCATGATGATCATGGAGCGCCCCTCGCTCCTCTCGGCGTTGCGAGCGAACTCGCGCGCTATGCGGGCGCAGAGCCCGGCATCCGTGCCGGTGATCTCCTGCTGCCACACCGGGGTGTACGGCTCGGGATCGTCGTAGCCTTCGGGCCACTCGCCGGGGAGCCCCTCGCGATAGACGCCATACTGCGCCAGCATCAGATCGTAGACGGTCGTCACCAGGTGCCCGCCGATGCGTCTCGCGGGCACGCCCCGGCGCATGACGACGCCGCCCTCGTCGGTATCCCCGAGGTCGAAGCGGGGCAGGTCCACCTCGACCAGCTCGTCGTGTGAGCCTAACAGGCTCAGGAGCGGGTCGATCTCTCCCAGCTCCAGGTTCCACCTGCCGAGGCCCTCCTCACCGTACTTGAAGCCCATCGAACCGTTCGGAACCACGGCTTCGCCGCTTCTCGCGTCGATCAGCACGGTCTTCCACTCGGGGTTCTCGGAGACCTCGCCGAGGTCGGTGGCGTGAAGGAAGCGGTCGGTGGCGTAGGCGCGGCCTCCGGTCCCCTCCCGCTCCCGGAGCGTTACGAGCATCGGGAGGTCGGTGTACTTCTTCGCATACTGCTGGAAGTATGGGACTTGCCGCTCGACGTAGAACTCCTTGAGGATAACGTGGCCCATCGCCATGGCGAGCGCCCCGTCGGTACCGGGCTGCACCGGGAGCCAGTGGTCTGCGAACTTGGTGTGGTCGGAGTAGTCCGGGCTCACGACGACGGTCTTCTGGCCCTTGTAGCGAGCCTCGGTCATGAAGTGGGCGTCGGGGGCGCGGGTGATCGGGACGTTCGAGCCCCACATCATAAGGTAGCTCGCGTTCCACCAGTCGGCCGACTCGGGCACGTCGGTCTGGTCGCCCCAGATCTGGGGCGAGGACGGCGGCAGGTCGGCGTACCAGTCGTAGAAGCTCGGGATGGTCCCCCCGATCAGGGACATAAAGCGCGAGCCGCTCGCGTAGGAGGCCATGCTCATCGCCGGGATCGGAGAGAAGCCTATTATCCTGTCCGGCCCGTACTTCTTGATGGTATAGACGTGGGCGGCGGCCATGATCTCTGCGACCTCATCCCACGTAGAGCGCACCAGCCCGCCCTTGCCCCGCGCCGCCTTGTACCTCCGCGCCTTCTCCGGGTCCTCCACGACGGAGGCCCAGGCGTCCACGGGATCTCCGGTCCGCGCCTTCGCCTCGCGGTACATCTCGACGAGCACGCCGCGCACGTAGGGGTACTTTATGCGGATCGGGGAATAGGTGTACCAGGAGAAAGAAGCGCCACGCGGACAGCCGCGCGGCTCGTATTCCGGTGAATCGGGGCCATTTGAGGGGTAGTCGGTCTGCTGCGACTCCCAGGTGATGATCCCGTCCTTCACGTAGACCTTCCAGGAGCACGAGCCGGTGCAGTTGACGCCGTGAGTGGAGCGTACGATCTTGTCGTGCTGCCACCTCTGGCGGTAGGCGTACTCCCACTCCCTGTCGCGGGCGTTCAGCTCGGCGTGTCCGTCCGAGCGCTTCTCGCCCCTCTTGAAGTACTGCAGATTCCTGAGCAGGGGGTTTACCGCTCTAGGCACTACCTCACCCTCCCTTCCGTAGCCGCTCCGGCGGGACGCTTGCGCACGAACAGCGCGTTGACCAGCAGGCACCCCACGGCGAAGATCGCCAGAAAGACAAAGCCAAGGGCATAGGCGCCGGTCGCATCCCGCACGACGCCGAGCACCAGCGGCGGGAAGAAACCGCCGAGGCCGCCCGCCGCCCCGACGACGCCCGTGACAGCGCCGGTCTTGGCCGGATAGTACTCGGCGACCAGCTTGAAGACGGCCCCGTTTCCGAGCCCGAAGAGCACCGCGCTCGAGAGCGCCCCAATGGTAAAGAGCACTATCCCCGGCTCGAAGCTGAGGATGATCGCCATGAAAGGCAACACGGCAAAGACGACCATGAGCGTCCGCACCCCGCCGATGCGGTCGGCGAGCAGGCCGCCCACCGGCCGCGAGAGCGTCGCCAGCACCACGAACCCCGCCGCCCGCAGGCCCGCACCGGTCTGGGTGAAGCCAAAGAGGTCAACAAGCAGCTTTGGCAGATATATGCCCATCGCCACGAACCCGCCGAAGGTGAGAAAGTAGAAAAGAGATAGCACCCACGGCATGACCTCCTGCCTGAACAGCGAAAGTCCCGCCGTCACCGACGGGCGCGGCCCCGCGACGGGCGCGTCGCGCCCCAAGACCCAGAAGATCGCCGCCATCGCCAACAGCGGGATGATAAAGACCCAAAACGCCCACTGCCAGCCGTAGAAAGCGGCTATCGCAGGGGCGGTGTAGGCCGCGAAAGCCGTCCCGATGTTGCCCATGCCGTAGATGCCGAGGGCCAGCCCCTGCATCTGCGGCGGGAACCACTTGTTGACGAACGGCACGCCAACGGCGAAAGAGGCGCCCGCGAGCCCGAGCAGGAAGCCCCAGAAGAGCAGACCCCCAAACGAACCGCCGAGCAACCCGATAAACAGCGTCGGCACGACGAGGAAGATCATCAACCCGGTAAAGATCACCCGGCCGCCGAAACGGTCGGTGAGGAGCCCAAGAGGGATGCGGAAGAGAGAGCCCAGAATCACGGGCGTCGCGATGACGACGCTGATCTGGGTGTTGGACAACCGGTACAGTTCCTGGAACTGCGGCGCCAACGGCGCCACCAGCCCCCACACCGAGAAGCATAGGGCAAACGATACGGTCGCGAGCACCAGCGCCCGGTACGCCCCCGGTCGCGGCCCCGCAGCAGCGTCCGCACTCATCTAGACCATCCCTCCAGCTCGTTCGAACACGCAGACGGCCTTACCGTAACCCGAAACGAAGACGCAGGCTTGATCAAGATTGATCATTTTCCGTCTACCCCCCGGCGCACAGGCTCATCCGGCATTGTAGACGTTGGCACCGGGGATATCATTCTCCGTCTACGCGTTCACGGCGAGCGCCGTAACCGCCACGCTCAAGAGCAGCCCCAATGCAGAGACCCGGAATGAGACCCGCTGCAGCGCCCTTCGCCGCTCCGCCAGCTCGCGCGCCCGTCCCTCATCCCGCGCCTCCCGCTCCGCCGCAGCGAGGCCGGAGAGCCGCCGCCCGAAGTAAGCGCCATGGGAGGCGACGACCCCGAGCAGCGGTACCAGCAACACCAGCTCCGCCCCCAGCGCGACGCCGAAGCCCCCGACCATCCCGTCCAGCACCGCAAACAACACGAGCAGAGAGAGGTTCAAGCTCGCCACCCGGGCATACTGCTTCCCGATCTGTGAACGCACCCTGACCCTCTCGGCCTCCTCCCACTTCATCGCCCCCAGCGCCGGTGAGACCACAAATGTCGTGAAGAGCACGCCGCCGAGCCAGGCACCTGCCAGCAGTACGTGCAACGTGTGTATGACCGTGCTCAACGGTGCACCTCCTTACCTCTCTTGTGGTCGACCTGGAGCTCCTGCGCCGGAGCGGTCTGCGAGCCCGGGAAGTTGGCCGGGGTGTGACGGAAAGCGGAGTGCAGGTGCCAGCAGACGAGCGTGACCACGGTGAACAGCCCCCCTAGGACGGCCAGCTCCAGAGGCGCGTGGTTGCGGACCATCTCGACCACCAGCATGGCTGCCGCCAGAAGCGCGATCACCAGCGAGATGCCGCGGTGGAAGCGGCCCGCCTCGGAGTGCGGCCAGGGGTCCATCGCCCGCCTGACCTCCCGTCCCTCGTCGGAGTCGGTGCACTCCGCCTTGACGGGACAACTGTTGCAGATGAGGGGCCTGCCCCGGTAGACGACCAGGCGCCGCTCGTAGTCGGTGTAGTCCCTCACGAGGAGCTGATCCTGGGGGCAGATCCAGGCGTCGTGCGTGGGGTGGTAAGTGAACCCCGCGGTGCGGAATCGCTCCGAGCGTTTGTGCGAGTGATGGGCCATGAGGTCCAGGCCCAGTGCCACCCCGATAAGGAAGACCGCGTACCCCGCCGCCAGAAAGACCTCGAAGTGCATGACGCTACCGCTCCCTCGGCCCCGCCGCCTCGGGCTCGGTGATCTCCGTGAACAGGATGTCCTCCGGCTCCTCCATCGTTATGCGCGTGACCGTGTGGCGCACTCCCAGGTAGCACATGTACAACAGGGGCAACACCCCGCCGATAATAAAGACGATGTCGCCCGGCAGCCTGAGCCACTCGATGAGGGCGATGGTGTCGCCGGTCAGGAACTGAAGAGAGCGCGCCTCCCAGTAACCGGTGTTGACGGACTCGTAGAGCTGCAGGAGCCCGAGCGGAAAGAGCGTGGCGAAGATCATGAGCGCCAGCCCGATGTTCAACGACCAGAAACTTAGCCTCGCGGCACGTTCCGACCAGCGGTCCTCGGGGATGAGATATCGCAGACAGAACAGCGCGAAGCCGGCAGCGAGCATCCCGTAGACGCCCATCATCGCGCCGTGGGCGTGCGCCGAGGTGAGGGCGGTCCCGATCTCGTAGTAAGAGACTATCGGCAAATTGATGAGGAACCCGAGGATACCCGCGCCCAGGAAGTTCCAGAAGCCGACCGCAACCAGGAACATCACCGCCCAGCGGTGGGGGAACGACGTGCGCGAGCGCGACTCCTGCTGCGCTCCGAGCTGCAGGAAGCTCCACGCCTCGAATGTCAGGAAGGTGAGCGGGATCACCTCGGCGGCGGAGAAGAACGCCCCGAACGCCATCGCCGAGGCCGGCGTGCCGGAGAAGTACAGGTGGTGCAACGTGCCGACCACCCCGCCGACCGAGTAGAGGACGATGTCCAGAAAGATCACGGTCAGGGCGACCCGCTCGGAGACGACGCCGAGCAGCACGAAGATGTAGGCGACCATGACGGTCGTGAAAAGCTCCAGGAAGTCCTCGACCCACAGGTGTACGACCATAAAGCGCCAGTAGTCGGCGGTCGGGAAGCTGGACTCAGGCCGCGCGAGCAGACCGACGGCGTAGAACGCCGGGATCGCCAAGGCTGCCAGAAAGAACATCCAGGGCATGTTGCCCACGGACTCGCGCCGCAGCCTCATCCGCATCACGCGGTAGAGCATCGCCACCCAGAGGAAGAGCCCGACCGAGAGCAGGACCTGCCAGAAGCGCCCGAGGTCCAGGTACTCCCAGCCCTGGTTGCCAAACCAGGCCCAGAGGTCCCCGATCCAACCGTGTATGCCTGCGAACTCCCCGGCCATGCTGCCGAAGACGACGAGCGTGAGCGCCCCGAGCAGCCCGTAGGCGAGCCACTTCTGCCCCCGTGGCTCGCGGCCGGCGATCATGGGCGCCAGGAAGATCCCCGCCGCCAGGAACGAGGTCGCCACCCAGAAGATGGATAGCTGCACGTGCCAGGTCCTGACAATGTTGAACGGCAGTAACTGCGCCAGGTCGAGGCCGAAGAAGCTGGCGATCTCCGCCCGGTAGTGCTGCGAGGCGGCCCCCACCATCGTCTGGACTAAAAACAGCGCGGCCATCACCAAGAAGAACCACGCGCACGCCCTCTGCGCAGGCGTGAGCGCCACGTCGCCCGGCACACGGAACGAGAGCCGCTGCCGGTCGCGCCCGTGCCAGCCGAGATAGCTCCACCTCCCGACCGCCCCGAAAAGCAGTCCGATGCCGCCGAGCAGCGCGATCAGGGATACCACACTCCACACCACCGTGTTCCCCGTCGGCTCGTTGCCTACCCGCGGCTCGGGGGGCCAGTTGTTGGTGTAGGAGTAACTCTTCCCCGGACGCTCCGCCGACGCAGCCCACGCCGACCAGCTAAAGAAGGCAGTAAGCTGCTCTATCTCCCGGGGGTCCCGGATCGCCTCCGGCCTCAGACCGAACTTCGTGGTGGGCTCGGAGAAGAACCGCCCGTAGTAGTCGCGCACCTGCCTGAAGGCCTCCACCTGAGCCCCAGTGAACCGGAGCGTCCCGGTCTCCCGGTCGTAGCGGTTCTGCTTGAAGTCCTCGACGGTGCGCGTCCGCGCGCGGTCGGAGCCCTCTCCCCCGTACCCCTCGAAGACGGCGTTCGAGGCACGCCGGAGGTAGTCGGCGGTGTAGTCCGGCCCCAGGTAGCCGCCGTGCCCGAAGATAGAGCCGTACTGCATGAGCCCGTTCTTGAGGAAGACCTTCTGCCCCTCACGCACGTCGTCCGCGGTGTAGACGATCTCCCCGCCCGGCCCGACGACCCGCTCGGGGATCGGGGGCTGCCCGCTGTATGTCTTGTAGCCCATCAACCCGAGGATGAAGAACCCGAAGATAAAGGTCAGGATGACGGCCTGCGGCCATCCCTTCGAGATTAGCAACTCCCGCCGTCCCGATCCTCGCTCCACCGGCTACCTCCCCTCTGGAATCCGGGCCGGAGTGACACGTCCTCCCTCCGGCAAACTGTCACCAGAGAAGTAATATAAGCGGAGTAACGGCAGACGCGCAAGGGCGCGGAGGTAGCCCCGACTTCCCGGCTACTCCCGCCGCCCGGCCCCCGGAGCCGGCTCGCCAAGCGTGGCGCCCGCGACGAAATCGACGAGGCTCTGGGTCTCCAGATAAGCCAGGATGGCCTGTTGTCCCTCCTCCCAGGCGTCGTGAAGGACGCAGGGACGACCTTCACCGCAGGCGCGCTGTTCCATGATGCAGCGGGTCAGTTCGAAGGGGCCCTCTATAGCCTCGACGGCGGCGCGGAGCGTGATCTCCTCCGGCGGTCGGGCGAGACGGGAGCCGCCTCCACGACCCTCCCGCCCCTCGACTATCCCGGCGCGCCCCAGCTTCGCCAGGACGCGGGCAAGCAGCCGCCGCGGCGTGTTGGTCTCGGCCGAGATCCTGTCCGCCGAGACTCTCTCGTCCGCGCGCGCCAGATATACCAGCGCCCGCAGCCCGTAACGACCCTCGCTGCTGAGCTCGAGCCTCAAAGCCGCAGAAGCCTCCTACACTCCAACTGCCCGTCCATCTCCGGATTGTACAGCTACCCGGCCCCGGCGCCCGTCCCCCGAGCAACCGGCTCGACCAACTATTACAATTCAATCAACAGTATCCGGAGGGTCGAGCGAGCCAACGAGAAGGAGGAAGAAGTGCCCAATAACCGCCCGCATCCCGAGTCGGAGCGCCCCCTGCACGCCCCGCTGCAGACTTTCGATCTGGAAGCGGAGCTCTCCCGGCTGCGCGAGGAGAGGGAATGGAAGGAGGGCCGCCGCAACGCGATCACGCTGCGCAAAGGAGAGGGGATGAGCGTGGTATTGCTGGCGATGAAGGCCGGGGACAGGCTCGAAGAGCACGCCGCGCCCGGCCCGATCAGCCTTACCGTCCGCGAGGGCCGCATCCGCTTCAGCACGCAAGATGAGACTGTCGAGGCCGGGACGGAGGCTTTGATCTCCTGCGAGGCCCGGGTGCGCCACACTCTCGAAGCCCTCGAGGACGCCGTCTGCGTGCTCACTACCGCTAGCGGGGAGGTTTTTCACCGATAGCGGGTTAGAGGCGCGCCGGACGCTGGACCCCGATCTCCGGCGGAGTACTCCGCCGGACTATCTCTCCGGCTTCACGCCTACGAGCGCGATGCCCGCCAGGTGTCCGCGGTACCTCCGGAAGACTCTGCGCATCCCGAGCACTCTCCTGCGAGCCTCGGCGTCGCGCAGCACGTTCCGTGCGAACCGCAGGGCGCCTCCAAGCCCCTCATCCTGCACGAGCCGCCGGGGTTCCAGCAGGCGCATCGGCGCGGTTTCGGCGGCATGCACCTCAAAGCCCGACGATTTCAGCAGCTCACGCCACTCGGAGGGGGTCAAAGGACGAGCGCCGACGTGAATCTTCGCAGAGAGCTCGCGCCGGATCTCCTCCTTCTTATCTACATCGAGGTCGTCGGGGACCAGACACAACTCGTGGATGCCGTACCTGCCTCCGGGCCTCAGAACCCTGTACGCCTCCCGGGCTATACGCTCCTTCTGGGGCTGCCTCTGCATCGTGAGCATCGCCTCCCCGTAGACGACCGTCGCCGAACCGTCCGGCAGCCCCGTCTTCTCCGCGTCTCCCACCAGACACTTCTGGTTCGGCCCGCTCAGGTACCCGCGCACCGCCTGCGCCGCAGCCTCATCGCGCTCGACACCCGTGTAGGACGCCGGACTTCTCTCAAGAGTCAGCCGCGCCGTTACACCCAGGCCGGGAGCAAACTCCACCACCTCGTCTCCCGGTCCTATCCCCAGCCCCTCCAGCATCTTTCTCGTCAGTTCCAGCCCCCCAGGCCGCAGCACGCGCTTGCCGAGACGCGCCAGCAGCCAGTGCCCCGGCATCTTCGCTACACTCAGCCCCCGGCCCGGACGAACTTGCTCGCCCGCCACGCGCCTGCCCGGAGAAACGCTCAAGAGACTCCCCTCTCGCCACTACTTTACGATCATTTCTTTTGTAATAGTAAACAGCCTCCATAGTGGATGGTCTCTGTTCAAGTGACGCAGATCAAAAGAGTGGTGTAAGGTGATCTGGGTCAAACGCCCGGCGCGGTCCGGTAGCCGCCGGGGACGGCTACCGGTTAGACTCGAGTCAAGACATTCTTGCTTCCCTCGAGGGCATGCGCCCGAGGCTGAGATCCCACCCCCGGCAAACAGCTCTCCGTGGCCCGAAAGGTTCGGCCTGGCCCTTTGACGCGCCCCCTCCCCATCCGCGCGCGCCTTCATCCCCAGAGGCTCCTTAGGAGACGCCCCTTCGTACTCCACGGGGTTGGAGACCGGCCCGGAGGATTGACAGGTATGGGTTCCTCAGACCCGCCTTTGGGCATGTAGCGCGCGAGCGGCTACGGGGTCTGGCGCGTCCGCGGGAGCGGTAAGGCTGCCGGTAAAGAAAAAGAGGAGAGGCGGACGCCTCCCCCCGCAAAAACGGCTGCGCTCAAGCGAAGTGGTCTGCGGCCTTGGCGATGTAGGACTCCATCTCCTCGGGGACCTCATCCTCGGGATAGATGGCCTCCACCGGGCACTCCGGCTCGCAGGCCCCACAGTCTATGCACTCCTCCGGGTTGATCAGAAACTGGTCGCCTCCGTCGTAGATGCAGTCGACCGGGCAGACCTCGACACAGCTCTGGTCCTTCGTCCCGATGCACGGCTCCGTGATCACGTACGTCATAAGACCTCCTCCATAGCTCCGGCGCTCTTATACGGGCTTTATACACCCGCGAATCCCACCCAAAAACCGCCCTATGACCGTCGTCAGCACACCCGGTGATCCGGATCATGACCGCGTGTGACCGGGGTCAAAAACCGTTCTTGTTGGCAATTGTGTTGGCAATTGCTCTCATTTACAGGAAATTCGTGACCCTTGACGAAAGGTACGAGCGGCGTGGCGCAGAGGTGTATCCGGGCTCAGGTGCGGGAGCGGAGCTCGGCGGGTTTGAGGATGGTAATCGTCCTGCCGTCGAGGTCGAGGATACCTTCCTGGGCGAAGCGGGAGAGGGTGCGGGAGAGAGCCTCGCGGGAGATGCCGGTGGCCTCGGCCATCTCCTGGCGCGAGAGCGAGGGCTCGAAGACGACGCCGCGCTTGGTAACGCGCCCTTCCTCGGTAGCAAGGTTGAGGAGCATACGGGCGACGCGCTGCGGAGCGCTGTGGAAGACGAGGTCGGTGACGAGGTTCTCAAGCTCGCGAGTCCGGGCGGCGAGAGAGCGAGAGAGGCGCAGGGAGAGTTCGGGGAACCGGATCATGATCTCCAGCAGGTCATCGCGGAAGACCGCATAGATCGAGCACTCCGTGAGCGCCGTGGCGCCCTGGCTCTGCTGGCGACCTTCGAGGGCCGAGCCGAGGCCGAGCACCGCCCCGTCGCCCGCGACGCCCAGGATCTGGTCGCGCACCTTCGGGCCGCCGCTGGTGCGGTGGAGCTTCACCCTTCCGTCGCGCACGAAATACACGGCGCCGGAGGGCTCTCCCTCGCGGTAGAGGGAGGTTCCGGCGCCGAGCGCCAGCACCTCGGCCACTATAGCGAGGGCCTGGAAGACCTCATCGTCGAGCCCCTCGAGCAATTCGAACTCTTTGAAGCCCTCGAGCTTGGTCAGGTGCTCGACGGCACGGCAGCGTGCGCCCGGCAGCCGCGCCCAGGAAGGCGGCGCGTTCTCACCGTACACGGGAGACCCTGCTCGCGTCCTGTTCATCCACAAGCCCTTTATACGCTAAGTGGCGAAGGTTTGCAGGGAATGGACCGGCTTCCTCCCTCCATCGCCATCGCGAATACGACATGAGCACTGCAGCCGTGTCCCTCGAAGAGCCTCCACACGCGAGATCCCCTGCAGAGAAACCGGTATTTTTAACCAAGATCACCTATTTGAGCGATGTACGAAACGTCGCCCCGGTGCACTGTACCTTTGTCGGACAGAGCGAGCCAGCCGGGAACCGGGTGGCGGAAGGAGAAACGTAGTGTACGCGCGCATAACCACGATAGAGGGCTCTCCAGAGAGGATGGATGACGCCACCCGCCACGTCCGGGAGCAGATCCTGCCGCAGCTGCGGCAGATGGACGGGTTCAAGGGATTCGTCGCCCTCGGGGACAGGCAGAACGGGACGATGCTTGGCGTAGCGTTCTGGGAGAGCGAAGAAGCATTGCGATCCACCGAGGAAGCGGTGTCCCGCGTGCGCAGCGGAGCGGCCGAGAGCGTCGGCGGCACGGTAGCGAACGTAGAGCAGTACGAGGTCACGATCTTCGAGGTGCCGAGCTAACGAGCAACCCACGCGGCCGGGTCCTCAAAGGCCCGCTCGTCTCGTATCTGCGTGCGCTCCTCATGGCGGCTCCCGTCCCGCCGGTCGCGGCGACAGCGTTGCGGAAGGGTTAAGCTGGTAGTCGCTAACCGAAGGCCAGACGAGGAGCATTACACGATGCGAGAGAAGGTCGCCGTGATCACGGGAGCTAGCCAAGGACTGGGGCGGGCGCTGGCTCTCGCCTACGCCGCAGAGGGTGCGAAGGTCGTCGTCAACGCCCGCGGCGAGGAGAGCCTGCGCTCCGTCGTCGAGGAACTGGAGCGCAGGGAAGCGGAGGTGCTCGCAGTCGCCGCTGACGTCTCCAAGGGAGAGGACGCGAAGCGCCTCATCGGGGCCGCCGTCGAGCGGTTCGGGGGGATAGACGTGCTCGTCAACAACGCAGGCATTCTTGGGCCGCGCGTGCGTATAGAAGACTACCCGGAGGACGAGTGGCGCAGGGTCATAGACATAAACCTCACCGGGCCGTTCCTGGTCTGCAAGGCCGCCATCCCGCACATGAGGGATGGCGGCTCCATCATCAACGTCGTCAGCGGCGTCAGCGTAGAGGGACGCGCCGAGTGGGGCGCCTACTCGGTCAGCAAGTTCGGCGTCGAGGGACTCACCCAGATCCTGGCCGCCGAGCTCAAGGATCGCGGCATCCGGGTCAACGCCGTGGACCCCGGCGGGATGCGCACCTCCATGCGCGCGGCCGCCTACCCGGATGAGGACCCGATGACCCGCATAACCCCGGAGGAGAACACCGCCGCCTTTCTCTATCTCGCCTCAGACGACTCGAAGGGCGTAACCGGCGAGCGCTTCAAGGCTCAGGAGTTCGGCAAGAGCGCCTGAAGACAGAAGGCGTTCTCTCTCCTAAGCCTTCTCGACCAGCTCGGCCTGCACGACCAGGCGGTCCGAGTAGTCCGGGAGCGTGCAGGTCTGGAGCGTAAGGATGTTCTTGCCGGGGATGGGCTCGGTGACGGAGAGGTCGGTGGGGCTGACGACGAACTCCCTGAAGACCTCGTAGGTGTAGCGGGTACCGCCCGAGTCGGTGACGAAGATCTTATCACCCTTCTCCAGCTTGTTGAGGTCGAAGAAGGCGAGGAAGCTGGCGGTGTTTGGGTAGCCGAGGCGATGCCCGGCGATGTATACGTTGGCCTCCTCCTGCCACGGGAAACCGGTTCCTTTCAGGTGAATGGCGGCGTTGGAGTCGAGCGCCTGGGCGTTGTCGCCGGCTACGCTGGGCACCGTCACGTCGTCTATGCGGCTCATGGCGGGGACGGTTAGCTTCAAGGTCTTGTCCTGCGGACCGCCCGCGCTCCCCTGCGGGTCCGCGCCGAGCTTGGGAACGTTGAAACCACCGGGGTCGGCGCTGTTGGTCGCCGGGTTCTGCAGGCTCTGCCCGAAGAAGAAGTACCCGATCAGGGCCACTCCGGCCACGATCATGACCAGGCTCAGGATCCAGGAGACGAAACTCTTTATCCGGGATCTTCTGACGCTGTACTTCTTCATAGAACCCGGAGAGTGTAACACCGGATCCCCCGCACCGTCGGAGAGGCGCTCAACGCTCGACCGGCAGATCGCCGCGCACGCCCCACTCGTTCCACGAGCCGTCGTAGTTGGCGAGGTTCTTGTAACCGAGCCGGTGCAGCACGAAGAGCGGAACCGTCGCCGCGACCCCGCCGTTGCAGTAGGCCACGACCGCTGCGTCCCTCTCCTCCGGGACGCCCGCCTCACGCACCCTCCGCTCAAGTTCCTCTCCGGGCAGGAAGGTGCCGCGCCCGGGGTCGAAGAGAGAGTCCGCATGCAGGTGTCTGGCTCCCGGAACCCTGCCGGGTCGCCCCTCCCCGCGAGCGATCTCGCCGGTGTACTGCCCCTCGTCACGGGCGTCGAGCAGCAGGGCTCGGCCGTCCTCGCTCGCAGCGAGGACCTCCTCGGCCGTCCTGCGCCACTGCGGGCGCGGACGCGGCGTGAAGGTCGCCGGCTCGAAGCGCGGGAGCTCATCGGTCACCGGACGGTCCTCGGCGACCCACTTCCTCCAGCCGCCGTCGAGGACGGAGACGCGGTCGTGGCCGTAGTAGAGGAGCGCCCACCACAGGCGGGTGGCGAACTGGCCCCCGATATGGTCGTAGACGACGACGCGGGTCCCGTCACCGATACCGCGCGAGCCCATCGCTTCCGCGAAGCGCTCCGGCGGAGCGACCTGGACGGGGACCGGGTCGTCAGGATCGGTTATATCGCGGGTCCAATCCACGAAGACGGCCCCGGGTATGTGAGACATCTCGTACTCGCCGCGGGCGGCCAGGTATTCGGCTTCCTGCCTCCCCGGCGCGACCTCGCGCTTTCTCACGTAGCCCCGGATATCCACTACGCGCACACCCGGGTCATCGATGTGCCCGGCAAGCCATTCGGTGGAGACCAGCGCGTCGAACTCTGCCATCGTCACTCCTCGAATCCGTGTTCGCGGACGTAGGCCTCGGCCAGCTCCCAGGCCCTCTCCCTGTCGTCCTGGGCGAGGCGACCCTCGACGACCTCGTTCTCCAGGTAGTCCTTTATCGGCTTGATCCAGCGCCCAGGCCCGCGCCCGAAGCGCTGCATGAGGTCATCGCCGGTGAGCGGGCTCCTCAGCTTCTCTATCTCGTCCTGCTTCCGCACGGCGTTTACCCGCTCGTAGAGGGACCGCCAGGACTCCTCGGCGACGCGCCGCCTCCTGGGGGCGCTCCCGGTGATATCCGCCCGGGCGAGTCTGAGCAGGGTATCTACATTCGCCAGTTCCCTGCCGCCGCGCTCCAGGTGTGTGTCCCGGATAAAGCGCCTCACCGCCGAGTCGGTCCACGGGTCGCGGCCCACGGCGTAGCTCATCGGGCGCATGTGGTTGGCGACGAGGTGGGCGACGGCGTCTGTGTCGTCCTTCGGGTAGGCGAGGCGCCTCATCGCCCGGCGCGCTATCCCGGCCCCGACGTTCTCGTGGCCGTAGAAGTGGACCTTCTTCGGCAGCGTCCTCCCGCCGCAGCGCTCGCACTCTCCCTCTCCGGTGGTCTTCTTGATGCTCCTGGCGCCGCAGTAGGTGCAGCGGTGCTCGTAGACGAGCGTGCGCGGCTTGCCGATGTCGTGGAAGAAGGCGGCCTTGCGCAGGATCGGGTCCGGCTCCACGTTCCTTGTGACGATCAGGGTGTGCTCGAAGACGTCCTTGTGGTGAAAGTCCGCCTCCTGCTCGACATCCACCGTCTCCATGAACTCCGGGACGATGTAGGGCATGAGGCCGAGCCGCACGAGAGCCCGCAGACCTCTATCCACGTTATTCTCTGAGAGCAGAATCTTCTCGAACTCCTCCCGGATACGCTCGGCCGAGATGCTCTCCAGCCAGTGAGCGTTCTCCCTTATCGCCCTCTCCAGCTCGGGCGTCATCGCGAAGGGTTTCTCGGGGGTGGAGAGCGTCGTCTCGAAGCGCACGGCGCGCAGCATGCGCAGAGGGTCGTCACGCATCCTCTCCAGCGGGTCGCCCACGGGACGTATGACTCCCGCTTCCAGGTCCCTGCGGCCCTCGAAGGGATCGTGTATCTCCCCGCTGACGGCGTCGGCGGCTATCGCGTTGATCGTGAAGTCCCTGCGGGCGAGATCCTCCTCCAGGGTGTCCCCGAAGGTGACCTCCGGGTGGCGGCTGCCCTCGGTGTAGAGGTCGCTGCGGTAGGTCGTGACCTCCACCTTGTAACCGCCGACTCCGGCTCCGATTGTCCCGAACCTCTCGCCGACGGTCCAGAGGCTATCGGCGTGGGGCCGCAGGAGGGTCTTTATCTCTTTCGGACGCGCATCCGTTGTGGCGTCCACGTCGATGCCGGCGCTCCCGCAAAGCGCGTCGCGCACGTAGCCGCCGACCAGGTACAGCTCACGGCCCGCCTCCCGGAACGCCTCGCCGAGGCGGGAGAGGGGCGCGGGAACAGCGAGCTTTGTGGTGCCGGTCAACATGGGAAAGATTCTAGTATGTATGCGCGGGGCGTAAAGAACCGATCAACCCGGGAGGGCATCCTGACGGGAGGGGAAGATCTCGAAGTAGTCCCTGAAGCCGGTGACTGAGAAGATGCGTTCGACGGCTTGAGAGGGATCGGCCAGACGCATCTCGACGCTCTTCTCCTGCAGTATGTCCCTGGAGCGCATAAAGGTGGAGAGAGCCGTGGAGTCCATAAAGGAGATGCCGCTCATGTCCACGACGACGACGCCCGCCGCTTTACCGGCCCGCTCTATGGCGTCCCGGACCTTCGGAGCGGTGTGCAGGTCTACCTCTCCCCGCACGGACACGACGGAGTAGGCTTCGGCGTGCTCGTCGATGCTTACCTCGAACTCCATGCCGGGCCTCATCCCTTTCTAGAGTACGGTTGGCGAACGGCCTACGGATATTAATACAGTTTCCGTGGCCGGTAAACTGCCTGTCCTCTCGGGCGTCGAGCCGTTTTCTGCTACCATCTTCTGGATGAAACAAGACCACAACACCGAGCGCGTGGCGGTCTTCGTCGATGGAGCGAACCTCTACCACTCCATAAAGAGCTACTACAAGGGCGTTCTGGACTACGCCCGCCTGCTCTCGGCGGCGGTCGGCGACCGGAAGCTTCTGCGCGCCACCTTCTACATCGTCGAGAAGGAACCGGCCGAGTCCCAGGGCACATCCTCGTCACGCTCATTTGTGTACAACCTGAACAAGTTCGGCTACAAGGTGCGCTCCAAGCCCCTGAGCGTCCACGAGAGCATCACGCCCGACGGGGAGAGGACCGTCACCCACAAGGGCGACTGGGACATCGGGATCGTGATGGACATGATCCGGCTCTCAGATCACGCCGACATCTGCGTCCTGGTCTCCGGCGACGGCGACTACGTGGAGGCCATAGAGTACCTGCAGACCGAGAAGGGCCTCCGCGTCGAGGTCATAAGCGCCTCCCAGTGCACCTCGCAGGCCCTCCTCGACGCCTGCGACTCCCACACCGACCTCGGGGACATCCCGGAGCTGTTCCGCCAGAGAGCCGATGGCCCTCAGCAGTCAGCGATCGGCTGAGACTCCAGGCTCCCTTCAAGCCCGGCGTCACCCGGCTCAACGCGGCCCGCACCGCAGACCCGCCCGCGCTACAGAGCCGACCAGAGCTTACGGCTCTCCTACGACGCGCACCTCGGGCTCGAGCTCGACGCCGAGCCGCTCGCGCACCGTCTCGCGCACCAGCTCGATGAGCTTTATGGCGTCCTCTGCGGTGCCGCCGCCGAGGTTGACGAAGTAGTTGGCGTGTACGGGCGAGACCTCGACGTTGCCGACCCTCGTTCCCTTGAGTCCCGCGGCCTCTATGACGCGGCCGGGGAAGTCGCCGGGCGGGCGTTTGAAGGTCGAGCCGCAGCTCGGCCTGCTCGGCGAGCCGTTCATCCGCTGCGCCCGGAACTCCTTTATGCGCGCCTTCAGTTCCTCCGGGTCTCCGGGCGAGAGCTCGTATCCGGCGCGCAGCACCACCCAACCCGGATGCTCCTGCAGGACGCTGTAGCGGTAGGAGAACTCCAGGTCCCCGTTGTGCATCCGGACTACCTCGCCATCCCGGAAGACGTCGGCCCAGAGAAGGACGTCCTTCGTCTCGCCGCCGTAGGCTCCGGCGTTCATGTAGACGGCGCCGCCGACCGTGCCGGGGATGCCGGTCGCGAACTCCAGACCCGCTAGGCCCTTTGCAGCGGTCGTGT
>JBFLXF010000006.1:0-16842 GCA_040757515.1 Actinomycetota bacterium | reverse complement strand
GCAAGCCGGAACAGAGTCAGGGCGTTGGGCACGGTGAATACGCGCCGGTACCTCCCGTCGTCTTCCCCTTGCGCGCGCATACCTCGCTCTCTAGCGGCTACTCTTCACCCTGAACCTTACGCTCACTCCCCAGAGATCATACCTGTCCCTGAGCGTGTTCTCTACGTACCGCAGGTAGCTGTCGGGCAGGTCTTTCGGCCGGTTGGCGAAGAGGGCGAACCTCGGCGGCGCGGTGCCGGTCTGGGTGGCGTAACGGATTTTGACACCCCCGGGCGGCGCGCTTCTGGCGACGAGCTCGTTGACGAGCCCGGCGACCTCGTGGGTCGGTATGCGCACGTTGTATGCCCGGTGCAGCCTGGCGGCCAGCGGCAAGACCCTGTCCACTCCGGCTCCCGTAAGCGCGGAGACGGCTATGGCGGGGGGCTTGAGATCGGTCATGCGGGCGATCAGCTGCCCCTCTATCTCGCGTATTCGTTCGGCCGGGACGAGATCCCTCTTGTTGATAACCACGCCGCACGAGCCGCCCGCCTCTTCGATCTGGCGCGCTATCTGCAGATCTCCCGACACGAGTCCGTCCACTGCGTCCACCAGAAGCAGGGAGACGTCGCTGCGGCGGATCGCCTCCTGCGTACGCAACGCCGAGTAGTACGGCACGCCCCGCGCTCGCTTCACGCCCCGGCCTACCCCTGCCGTATCCAGCAGCAGGTACCGCTCCGTCTCACCTTCGACCTCTACTTCGATCTCGGCGGCGACCGCGTCGGTGGTCGTGCCTGCAACCTCGGAGACGACGGCGCGTTCGGATCCGATGAGCCGGTTGAGGAGCGTGCTCTTGCCCACGTTCGGCCGCCCGACGATGGCGAGTCTGGGGTGCTCCTCGCCCACTTCCGCCTTCGTTTCGGGCAGGAGAGAGACGATCGCATCCAGCAGATCCCCCACCCCGATCCCGTGCAGCGCCGAGATCGCGTGCGGCTCACCCTCTCCTAGAGAGTGGAAGAGGTGCCTGTCCGTGTCGTCGTCGGGGTTGTCCAGTTTGTTGACGGCGAGGACCACCCTGCCCCGGGCGCGCCGAAGCTCGCGGGCGATGGCCGCGTCGGCCTCGGTCGGGCCCGTGCGGGCGTCGGTGACGTGCACGATGACGTCGGCCTCCTCGACGGCGACCTTCGCCTGCAGGGTTACGAGGGCCTGAAGGCCGACCTTCGCGTAGGGCTCCATCCCTCCGGTGTCTACCAGGACGAATTCCCTGCCGGCCCACTCGGCGCGGTTATAGCTGCGGTCTCTCGTGGTACCGGGCTCGTCGGCGACAACGGCGTTGCGGCGGCGCAGAATGCGATTGACGAGCGAGCTCTTGCCTACGTTCGGCGCACCGACGATGGCGACGACGGGCAGACGGCTCATCGGGGTGCGTTCTTCTCCGGGAGCGCGTAGATCTCGCGTACCAGCTCGTCGGCGGCTCGCCGGTACGCCTCCCGTCCGCGCAGCGCTCTATCCAGAGTAATGGGGTCCCCGACGTAGGCGCGACAGCGCGCGCCGCGCAGGCGGGCCAGAAGACCGGGCCGCGCCTCGACGAAGACCGGCAGAACCGGAGCGCCGCTGCGAGCGGCCAGCAGGATCGCACCGCTCTTGGCCTCCGGAGATCCCCCCCTCCGGCGTCGCGTGCCCTCCGGGAAGATCCCCAGAGCCCAACCCCCGGAGAGGTACTCCAGCGCCGCGCGCAGGGCTGAGCGGGCGCCGCCCTGGCGGTCTACCGGGAAAGCCCCAAGGACAGGCCAGAGCCGGCGCAGACCGGGCACGAAGAGCTCCTTCTTCGCCATCCACTGCACGCGCCGCGGCACGGCCATGCACACGAAGACAGGGTCAAAGAAGCGCTGGTGGTTCGCGGCGATCACTAGCGGCCCCCTCTCGGGTGTCCTCTGCGCGCCGACAACATCGAATCCCCAGAGGATGCGCCCGAGAATCAGGGCCAGCCGACGGAAGAGGCGGTAGCGCCGGGTCATCTCGCCGGGAGAGCGCCGCCCCTGCACGAGGAACACCGGGCTCACGCTCCTTCGCGTCTCCGGCAGGCGATCTCCAGCACGCGCAAGACCACCTCCTCGAGATCCAGGGCGGTAGTGTCCAGGATCACGGCGTCCGGCGCGGGCTTCAAGGGCGAGGTCTCGCGCTCAGAATCGCGGCGGTCGCGGCGGCTTATCGCCTCGCGGATGCGCTCCAGCTCCGCCTCGCGTCCGCTCTGAACGGCGCGCCTGCGGGCCCGCTCTTCGGGTGAAGCCGAGAGGAAGATCTTGACCTCCGCATCGGGCAACACCACTGTCCCGATATCCCGGCCTTCGACCACGACCCCACCCTCCTCCCGCGCCCGGCGAGCGGCCTCACGTTGAACCTCCAGCAGCACCCGCCGCACCTCCGGGTGAGCCGAGACCGTCGAGGCGGAGGCCGAGACCTCTGGCGTGCGCAGCTCGGGGTCGGGGACCGGCTCACCGTCTATAGTAGCGCCTCTGGCATCGAGCCCGACCCGGCGGGCGAGACGGGCGAGCGCCGGCCCGTCATCTGCAGGGACGCCTTCTCTGAGCGCGAGAAGGGCCACCGCACGGTAGGCGGCGCCGGTGTTGAGATCCACCATCCCGAGCCGCTCTGCGACCGCGCGCGCCACCGAGCTCTTCCCGCTGCCAGCGGGGCCGTCTATGGCCAACACGAATCCAGACATATCAGCGCGGCAAGTATACCGGATGGACAAAGTCTCTTACCGCAGCGCCTCAAGACGATCGAAGTAGTCCGGGAAGGTCTTGGTGACGCAGCCCGGATCTTGTATCCGTATCCCCTCCGCGACGAGTCCCGTTACCGCGAAGGCCATCGCCATCCGGTGATCTCCGTAGGTGCGGACGAGACCGGGACATACATCACCGGGTTCCACCATCAACCCGTCGCGCCGCTCCTCGACGCGTACTCCCAGACGCCGCAGCTCTGCGACTACGGCGGCGATGCGGTCCGTCTCCTGGTGTCGGGCATGCTCGACGTTGCGTATTACCGTGGGGGAGTCCGCGAAGGGCGCGATGGCGGCCAGCGTCATCATGGTGTCCGAGAACTCGTTCATGTCCACCTCGACCCCCGAGAGGCGCTCCGGCCCTCGCACCCGCACGGCATCTTCTTCCAGCTCCACCTCGCTGCCCATCTCGGCCAACACCTGCGCGAAGCGCAGATCACCCTGCGACGAACCTCTGCCAAGCCCCGGTATCTCTACACGTCCACCCGTGACCGCAGCCGCGGCCATAAAGTACGAGGCGGCGGAGGCATCGGGCTCGACGGCGTAACGGCGCGCGCGGTAGGTGGCCGGAGAGACCGCATAGCGCCGGTCGTCCTCCTCAACCTCGACCCCGAACGCCCGCATCACGCCGGTCGTCATTTCGACGTAGGGACCGGACACGAGAGTCCCCTCGACGGAAAGGACGACCTCCCTTCCGGCGTAAGGCGCGGCCATAAGAAGGCCGCTCATAAACTGGCTGCTGCTGTCGCCCCTGACCCTCGCCTCGCCGCCGACGATCCCGCCCCCGCGCACCACGAGCGGGAATCGGCCCTCCTTATCCGCATATTCGACTTTCGCCCCCAGGGTCCGCATGGCGTTCACCAGATCTGCTATAGGGCGCTCGCGCATGCGTGGAACGCCGTCGAGGCGGTAAGGCCCCTCGCCGAGCGCGAGAGCCGGCGGCAAGAACCGGGCTACGGTCCCGGCATTGCCGACAAAGACCTCCACGCCTGCGCGCGGGATGCCACCTCCCCTTCCGGCGATCTCTACGATGCCCGCCTCCCGGTCGGCCCGTACGTCGAACCCGAGCTGCACGAGGGCGCGCATCAGCCAGTATGAGTCGTCGCTGAAGAGGGCGTTCGTGAGCGTCGAGGTACCCTCGGCCAACGCGGACACGACCAGAGCCCGGTTCGTCACGCTCTTGGAGCCGGGCACGCGCACGGTGGCGTCCACGGGACGATCCAGCGGCGCAATCTCCACCTCCTCCGGGAAGATGCCCCTCACGTCCTCGACCGCGAAGTCCACCCCAGGCACCCCCGCAACGCGCCTCATCGCAAAGCCTCCAACTCCTCCGCCGTGAGCGCGCGGTAGCTCCCCTCCGGAAGATCCCCCAGCCGTACCGGTCCTACCCTTACACGCTTTAGCGAGAGCAACCGCAGCCCCACCGCCGCACACGCTCTGCGTATTATGCGTTTACGACCCTCGTGTATGGTGAGGTTGAAGGTGGTGGTCTTCTTGCTGCGCCGGACATTGGAGAGCTTCGGGGGGCGCATCCTGCCGTCTTCGAGGCGGGGGCCTGCGGCGAGGGCTTCGAGCCTCCTGCGGGGGGCGGGGTTTTTCACGGTCAGCTCGTACTCCTTTTCGATCTCGTAGGAGGGGTGAGCGATGCGATGGGCGAGTGAGCCGTCGTTGGTGAGGATGAGAAGGCCGGTAGTCCCGGCGTCGAGGCGCCCGACGGGGACGAGGCCGGGGATAGGGGGCATCAGGTCCCGGATCGTCGGGCGGTCGCGGCCGGGCTCGTCCTCGAGGGTAGTGAGGTAGCCGGCGGGCTTGTTGAGGGCGAGGTAGGCGTGCTCCTCGGGCAGTTCGACGGGCTCTCCGTCGAGGCGGATGTCGTCCTCCGGAGAGACCGAGGTGCCCAGAGAGGCCGTCTCGCCGTTGACCGTCACGCGGCGCGCGGAGACGAGGGCCTCTGCCTTTCGGCGGGAGGGAGCTGCGCCGGCGCGGGCGAGGAAGGTCTGCAGGCGCACTACCCCGCCGCTCCGGCGGTGTCCTCAGGCTCTCCGGCGGCGGCGACGCGCTCCCGAACCCGCGCCAGCTCCTCATCGCTCACCAGCGAGTCGAGCGGCGGGAAGTCCTCGCGGGAGTTCGCCCCGGCAGCGGAAAGAAAGGAGTCGGTTACGGTGAGCAGCGCGGGCGAGCCCGGGCTCTCGCGATCTGTGCCGACCTCGGCGAGAAGGCCCCGCTCGAGGAGGCTGCGGACTACGGCGTCGGAGTTGACGCCTCTCACACGCGAGATCGCCGCGCGGGTCAGCGGCCCCAGGTAGAGTGCGCAGGCGAGAACCTCGTGCGCCGCGCCGGAGAGCGGGGCCGGGCGGATCTCCTCCCGGAACCGCTCGACGGCTCCGGCACACAGCGGGTTGGTGGCGAGCTGGTAGCCACCCGCCACCTCCCGCAGCACGACGCCGCTCTTCTCCGGTGAGTAGCGCTCCCGAAGCTCATCGAGAGCCGAGTCGAGTTCGGGCGCGCCGAGCCCCGTGGCCGAGCGCAGCGCCTCCGCCGCGACGGGGCGGGGGCTCACGAGCAGCACCGCCTCGACGAGCTGGGCAGGGCGCGGGCTCACGGAACGGGCTCCAGGGTCAGAGGGCCGAGCGGCTCCTGCTGGCGCAGCAGCACGCGTCCCTCCTGGGCGAGCGAGAGCGCGGCGGAGAAAGCGACCGCGGCGCGGAGCCTGTCCATGCCGCGCACCAGTTCCTCGTAGGAGAGGGGACCGCTCCGGAGGGAGGCCCGGATCAGGTCGGCCAGCTCTTGTACGGTGACGGTTATCGGACCCAGATGCCGCACCGGGGGCTCGGTGAGACGGGAGAAGGTCTTGCGCGCCGCAGCCTCGACGCGGCGGGGGTCCACCCGCTGCTCTCCCGTCCGCGGCGCAAGCGCGTGCCCCGACGGGTAGTGTCCCGTGTTCTCCGCCAGCCTCTCCCGCAGCGCCTCGGCGGCACGTCTGACCTTCAGGTACTCTGTAAGCCGTCCGGCCAGCTCCTCAGGGGTCGAGGGGTCCTCCTCGCCGCCATCCCCGTCCACCTCGACCGCAGGAAGGAGCGTGCGGCTCTTGAGGAGAACCAGCGCCGAAGCCGAGCCAACGAACTCCGTGTCGCGCTCCAGGGCGTTGGCGGACGGGGCGTTGCGCATCTCCAGATAAGTTCTGACCAACTCTCGCAACGGCACCTCAAAGATCTCGAGCTCGTCCTTCATGATCAGGGCCAGCAGCCATTCATAAGGTCCGGAGTAGACCTCAAGCTCGACGGTAAAGGCAGAGAGTGATCGTCCTCCAGAACCCTCTACCATAAGGTTAACGAGCCTCCGCGTGCAGCGGCAGGACCGAGGAGAGGGAGCTGTGCTCCGACCCGGTAGCGCGGGCGAGGACCGGGTCTACGACCCGGCCTTCGGCGAGGGCGACTCCCCTGGCGAGCCCCGGGTCGGCGTTGAGGGCATCGGTAAGCCCCAGACCCGCGATGCTGCGAACGTATGGCAGTAGGGCGTTCGAGAGAGCGCGGGTTGCGGTAACGGGGACGGCGGCGGGCACGTTCTTGACGCAGTAGTGGATCACGCCCTCCTCCACGTAGATGGGATCCGAGAGCGTGGTGGGCCGCGAGGTCTCGACGCAGCCTCCGTTGTCCACGTCCACGTCCACGATGACGCTGCCGGTCTTCATTTGTGCGACCGTCTCCCGGTCCACGAGGGCGGGGGTGCGGGCGCCTACGACGAGTATGGCCCCGATGAGCAGGTCGGCGCGCGCTACCGCCCGCCGGATCCCCAGACTGCTCGCTACCAGCGTCGTCACGCGTCTGAGGCGGAGTTCCTCCAGGCGCCGCAGCCGGTCGAGGTCGCGGTCTATGACGGTGACCTCGGCCCCGAGGCCGCTGGCGACCGTGGCGGCCGCCGAGCCGACGATGCCGCATCCCAGGATGACGACGCGTCCCGGACTCACGCCGGCGGAGCCGCCGAGCAGGATACCCCGTCCGCCGGACTGACGCTGGAGGTAGTGCGCCCCGATCTGGGGCACGAGCCGCCCGGCGATCTCGCTCATCGGCGTGAGCACCGGCAGCCTACCCCGCGCGTCGCGGATGGTCTCCATCGCGAACGCCACGCAGCGGGAGTCGAGCATCGCATGCATCGAGCCCCGGTTCACCGGCAATGAGAGGAAGCCGAAGAGGAGGAGATCCTCTCTCAGATATCCGTACTCTTTCTCTACCGGTCCCTGCACCTTGGCGACAAGCTCTGATTCCTCCCAGACGCGTTCGGGTTCTCCGGTCACCACCGCGCCGGCGGCGGCATACTCCTCGTCGGAGATGCTCGACGCCTCTCCCGCGCCGCTCTCGACGAGCACCCGGTGACCGGCACGGGTCAGCTCGTAGACCGCGTGCGGGGCGAGGGCGACCCGGCTCTCGCCCGGACTCAGCTCTTTAGGGACCCCGATCCTCATCCGGCCTCTCCCAACGCGAGCGCGACCGCCGCGGCAGCGGCATCGAAGAAGGCGGGGTCCTCTTCGTAACGACGTCCCATGCTCTCGAAGGTTATACCGAATGCGGCCTGCGATCCAGCCACATCGCGCCTCACCCGTACGATCCGGTGCCGCTCCGGCAGATCGCCGGTGTCGCCCGCATAGGATTCAGGGAGCGCCACCCGGCATCCGCCGAGCGCCGCCCGCAGCGCCGTCCGGGTGTGATGCGAGATGCCCCGGTGACGCTCCCTCCCGTCCGCCGCCGAGACGCGAGGGGCCAGGACGGGATCCGCACCCAGAGCGCAGGCCGCGTTCAGCGCGAGGGCGGCGGCCATCCCTCCGTGCCCGAAGGGCGAGGCGGTCCCCACGACACCGGGTCCGATCCCCGCGAGGATGAGGTCCGCTCCCACCTCTTCGGATGCCGCCGCGAGCAGCCCGGCATAGACGTTCGGAGCCTCTATGTCGCCACCGAAGCAGTTGCCCGCCGAGACGATCGTCCTGAGCAGTCCTTTCTCCTTCAGCTGCGGCACCGTGCGTGAGAACGCCACGGGCAGGGCCCCACCCTCCTGCCAGACGAACGTTACCGCGCACCCCGGACGCAGCTCCGCCGCCGCGCAGCATGCGGGCGCCAGATGCGAGTGCAGCGGCAGCACGACGACGGGTACCCCGGAGAGCCCCCCGGCCTGCGGCGGCGGGGGAGCCGGGTACTGAAGCGGCGTGTACGGCAGCTTCACGAAGTGGTCCTGGTTCTCGGGCGCCTCCCCTCCCCGATGGGGAAGGATGACGGCGACACCTCCCGTACCCAGGCCCATCTCCGGGCCCAGGGTGTTGGCGATCACCTCCTCGCCGGCGCGAGGCTTCCCACCCAACGCGGCATAGTAGAGACCGGGGATATGTTCCCCGGCGAGCGGTCCTTCCAGCACCTCCAGCCGCGCGACGCTGCCGCAGATGGAGATGACACGCGCCCGGCGCAGCACGGCGGGCCCTCTCAGATCACCCGCCACGACGGACAGGAGCGCACGGAGTCGGCCAGCCAGCTCCCCGCGCCGCCGCAGCCGACGTATGCTGCCGCCTCCGGCGCGGGGCTCCAGCATGGCCCGAAACTCACCCGGAAGCCCGCCGCCCACAGATCGCGGGCGAGGGCTTCGAGAACACCCGCCGGCGTGACCTGCGGGTCGGCGACGCGCACCGTTCTAGCCTCGAAGATGGCCTCCGAGCGGGCCGCGTACTCCGTCGCAGCCCGCAGCACGCGCTCGACCGCGGCGCCCAGGTCTCTCTCCGAAAGCGCGCGCACCTCCGCAACGAGGCTGCGGCCAGCGCCTTCGGCGTCTGCCTCCTCCGCCGCCTGGATCCGGACGCGCGAGAGTTCGAAGGGCTCCGGGAGGACGGCGGTATCGGGCATCTCGCAGGCAGAGCGCCAAGAGAAGGTGGCGTGGACCTGCACGACACCGGCGGTTCTCGTGACGATCATACCCTCCGGCGCACAGGGGAGCAGGGCCACGGCCAGGGCGGCGCGCTCGGTGACGCTGGCCATCCGCACCTTCAGCGGGCGGCGCGCTCCCCGGCTGCTTCTTCGGGTACGGCCCGGCCCCGAAGCGCGGCGCACGCACCGACAAATCCCTTAAAGAGCGGATGCGGGCGAAGAGGACGGCTCTTAAACTCCGGGTGGAACTGGCTCCCGATGAAAAACGGGTGTGCCTTAAGTTCGGCGATCTCTACCAGACGTCCGTCGGGAGAAGTGCCCGAGAATACCATCCCGGCCTCCGAGAGAGCGTCGCGGTAGGCGTTGTTCACCTCGTAACGGTGCCGGTGGCGCTCGTAGACCAGCTCCGCGCCGTAGACGTCGGCCGCAAGGGTGCCCTCCTCGATCTTGCACGGCCAGCTCCCGAGGCGCATCGTGCCGCCCATGTCCACCCCGATCTGATCCGGCATGATCGCGATGACCGGGTGCGGGGTGTCTTCGTCGAACTCGGTGGAGTTGGCTCCCTCGAGCCCCGCCACGTTGCGCGCGAACTCGATGACCTCGATCTGCATCCCGAGGCAGAGCCCCAGGTACGGCACACCGCTCTCGCGGGCGTACCTCGCCGCCTCGATCTTGCCCTCCGTCCCCCTGTGCCCGAAGCCCGGTAAGACGAGCACCCCGTCGGCAGCGGCGAGCCGCCTCGCGGCAGCCTCCCGGTCGGTGAGACCTTCGGAGTCGACCCAGTCGAGCTCGACCTTAACGCCGTGGGCGCCGCCCGCGTGCGCAAGCGCCTCGACTACGGAGAGGTAGGCGTCCTGCAGCTTGATGTACTTGCCGATGATCGCAACCCGCACCGTCTCCTCGGCGTCGAGCATCCGTGAGACCAGCTCGCGCCACTCGTCGAGGTTCGCGGGCGGAGCAGGCATCCCGAGCTTCTCCAGAACGAGGTCGTCCAGACCACACTCGTGCAGGCTCAGGGGTATCGCGTAGAGGCTCGGGGCGTCGGTCGCGGGGATCACCGACTCGAAGTCCGTGTCCACAAACATGGAGATCTTGCGCCGGATATCCTCGCCTATGGGCCTGTCGGCCCTACATACCAGGATGTCCGGGGTTATGCCGATCTCCCTGAGCCGCTGTGCCGAGTGCTGGGTGGGTTTGGTCTTCAGCTCTCCTGCAGCCTCGATGTAAGGGACGTAGGAGACGTGGATGTAGAGGACGTTCTTGCGCCCCACGTCGTTGCGAAACTGCCTTATGGCCTCCAGAAACGGCAGGCTCTCGATATCGCCGACCGTACCCCCGATCTCGGTTATGACCACATCCTTGTCCTTGCCGAGACGCCCGATCCTGTTCTTTATCTCGTTTGTTATGTGCGGGATGACCTGTACCGTGGCCCCGAGATAATCTCCCCGCCGCTCGCGCTGTATGACCTCCCAGTAGACACTGCCTGTGGTCACGTTGGACAGACGCCCCAGATTCTCGTCGAGGAACCGCTCATAGTGCCCGAGGTCCAGGTCGGTCTCGGCCCCGTCCTCGGTGACGAAGACCTCGCCGTGCTGGTAGGGGTTCATGGTGCCGGGGTCCACGTTTATGTACGGGTCGAACTTCTGCAGAACGACCCTGTAGCCCCTGCTCTTGAGGAGCATCCCCAAAGCGGCCGCCGTCGTCCCCTTCCCTATGGACGACACCACGCCGCCCGTGACGAAGATGTACCTGGTCTCACTCATCAGCACCACGTCCCCAGAGATCGAACCACCTTAAAGCTCCTACCTCCTCTATCACCCTGGATATCGAAGAGAACTCGGCCACAACGGTGAGCGCCAGGATCACCACCCCCGCCACGGCCCACACTACTCCCGGCCCGCAGGCCACCACCAGATAGCCCGGGACGGCCCCCAACACGGCCGCTCCCGTATCACCAAGCATGATACGCCCCCGAACGTCGAATTTAAACAACACAACCGCCCCCCCAACCACCGGTAGTACCGCCAACACCGCCTCCCCCGGCGCCAGAAACGCCACAGAGATCGTCGCCAACCCGGCGAACTTGCCCGCCCGACCCGGCCGTAGATCGAACAGATTGGCCGCGTTCGTACTCCCCGCCAGCAGAAAGCCCGCATAAACGGCCGCCGCGCTCATCCCGAACAAGTGCCCACCGACAGCCAGCGCCCCGCCCACAAGCGCCACGACCTTCACCAGCCCGGTCGTTACCCTTCCCCGCGCCAGCGCCCCAAGATGCCCCCTGAAACCTCGCTCCTGCGTCCCTCCCCACACGTCATCCGCAAACCCTGCCAGCCCCGCAAGCAGCCCGTATGCCAGAAAAGCAAGGCCGCCTCCCTCCATCCCAGAGCCCGTAAAAAGAAGCCAGATCATGATAGACACTAGTATTATGGGTAAAAAAATGATACCGGCGGCTGTGGGGATCGCTCGTCTGGCGTAGTTCTCTCTTCTGGGGAGAAGTGGTGAGAGGAGGGGCAGGCAGGCGAGAGCGATGAGGGCGCCGGAGACGAGCAGGAACGCGGCTACCATGGGATGCGGGCTCCGTTTAGAGCTCTGGCTATGTCGAGGCCCTGGCGGGCGCGGTGGGCGAAACCGGCGAGGCTCTTGCCGGTCGGGCGGTGGGAGAGCGGCAGCGGGATCTCGAGCGGTCTGATACCGGAGGCGAGCAGGTCAATGGTCATACCGACCTCGGCCCCGAAGCCGGGAGCGATGCCGGGCAGGGCCTCGAGGGCCGGGGTGAGCAGGGCCCGCTGGCCCGAGAGTGGCTCGACGGGCCGCCAGCCGGTACGCCGGGCGATGGCCCGGCGCGCGAGTCTCTTTACGACTCCGAGGCCGCCGGAGGCGGCCGGCGGGAAGGCGGCGATGGCTGCGGGGCGCCCGGTGCCGAGGGCGCGAAGGAGAGCGGCCAGACGAGACGCGGAGCTGCCGAGATCAGCGTCGGCCAGGAGGAAAGCGTCCGGGCGGCGCTCGCGGGCGTGCAAGAGGCCGACGCGAAGAGCCCCTCCCTTGCCGGCACCGCCGCGCCCGGAAGGAGCCGAAGAGACCACGGTGGCACCGAGGTGACAGGCGACCTTCGGCGTCCGGTCGCGGCTACCGTCGTCGACGACGATGATCTCTGCGAGTGCCGGGACCTCCCGGAGAGAAGCGAGGGTCGCCGGGAGGGTCGCCTCTTCGTCGCGGGCGGGAACGACCGCTATGGCGCGCAGCTTCACGGGAGAAAAGTGTACCGCCGGAGAGCGCGTTTAGCTCGGGGGCGGGAAAGGGTCCGAGGCCGTGTCTTTCGTGCCGTATGAGCCTTCGGCGTCGGTGGCGATCACCCGGATCAGGGCGGCGCGGCCCTCGGGCTGGTCCACGTTGTCCACCGAAGCGATGCCGGCCTCCCGGAAGAGCGGCACCTCGCTGCGCCGGCTGGAAGAGGACTCCGCCCCCACCACCCGCGCCCCCGCGTTGCGCCAGACCTCGAACATGAGCGTCTGGGCCTCGGCGAGCGCGTCGCGCGTCTGCGGCGGGGCCTCGGGCGGGATACGGCCTCCGCCCAGAAACACCACGTACTCCGGCGGGTCCGGGACCTCCTCGCTTGGGCCGAAGACGCTTCGCGCAATGCCGGCGTAGCGCGCGGCCAGGGCGGTGATCGGCTCGGCCGTTGTAGATTCGCGAGCAGTCATTTCAGAGAGTTGCGGCGGCGGGAGCGTCTCGACCGAGGTAATGTTCGCTCCCGCCTCTGAGAGGTCCGACCCTATCTCGTCCGCGACCTCCTCGCTGGCGTAAGGGCCTACGACGAGCGCCACGTCCGTGCCAGGGAGGCTCCCTGAGATCACGGCCCGCGAGATACCGGCCAGCATCTCCTCGTCACGAGCCGTCTTCTGGCGCAGGCGGTCTATCTCCTGGCGCTGGCGGGCCACATCCCGCTGAATCGAGCTGATCTGGCCCTGCAGCTGCTCGCTTATGACGCCTCTATCGGACATCGCCACGCCGAGCAGTATGCCGATGGCAAGCGCCAGGAAGACGGAGATCAGGGAGATCAGGTGGTACCTGAAGTCCGGCATGCGCTCAGACGCCCAGGAAGAGACGCAGCTTCGTTGCCAACACCTGAAAGATTATGGCGACCCTATCGGAGGAGTAGACGACCGCCGAGAGCGCCACCATGCCGGCGAAGAGAAGCGCCACGAGGTGCCTGACCGAGATGTGCGTCGGGTAGAGCTTGCTGACGCCTTTGGCGTCTACGAGCCTGGCGCCGACCTTCAGGCGCGTAAGAAAGGTCGAGGATGCCCCCCTGCGGCCCTTGTCCAGGAACTCCACGAGCCCGACATGGGTTCCGACGGCCACTATCAGCTCTGCCCCGCACTGCTCGGCGAGGAGGATCGCGATGTCCTCAGAGAGCCCTGGAGCGGCGAGGGTCGGCGCGTCCTTTATGCCCGCCCGCCGCACGCGTCCCAGGCCCGGCGCCCGCCCATCCGGATAGGCGTGCACCAGAACACGGCGCGCCTCGCGCAGCCCCCTCTCCGAAACAGAGTCCATGTCGCCGAAGAGCAGATCCGGCCTGTGACCGGCCTCCAGCAAGGCATCCGCCCCGCCGTCCACCCCGATGATGTACGGCCGCACGTCGCGCACGTAGGTCTTCAGCGCGGCCAGGTCCTGGCGGTAATCGTAGCCGCGCACGACGACGAGAACCTGGCGCCCCCGCATCTCACGCTCCACCTCCGGCGGGACCGGAAGCCGGGAGAAGAGCAGGTCCCGCTCCCGGCGCATGAACTCGACCGTGTTCTCGGCGAAACGCTCCAACGCGGCCCCGACCGCCTGCCGGCTCTCCCGCAGGCGCCGCTCGGCGGTCTCCAGGTCGAGGTGCTCGCCGACGGCGACCAACTCGCCGTCCCGGTAGACGCCGTCACCCCTAAGCTCGATCTCCTCCCCGTCCCGCAGCCGTTCGAAGACCTTCCGCCCGACGCCGTCCAGGATGTACACCCCCGCGCGCGCCAGGATAAACGGCCCCTGGTTCGGGTACGCCCCGGTAGCCGAGCCTGCCGCGTTCACCACCGCGCCCACCCCCGACTCCACCAGTCGCTCGGCCGTCACCCGATCCAGGTTCTCGTGGTCTATGACCGGGATGGTAGTACCGTCGAGGCGGGGCAAGATCTCTTTGGTCTTCCGCGCGGCGAGCACCGCCTGTCCGGAGAGACGGAACTCCCCGGAGCCGTTCCCGAAGTGGTACGGCAACCTCACCCCCCACTCACCAGAAGCTCGGAAGCGTGCGCGAGCGAGGCCTCATCGATGCGCCCGGAGAGCATCCGCGCCAGCTCCCGGCGCCTCTCCTCGCCCTCCACGCGCCTTATCCGCGTGATCGTGCGCCCCTCCCGCTCCTCCTTGGAGACAACCACGTGCGTCGCGGCCTCCGAGGCGATCTGGGGCAGATGCGTGATCGTCAAGACCTGGTTGCGCGCGCCCAACTCTCTCAGCTTCGCGCCCACCGCCGTCGCCGTCTCTCCCCCGATCCCGGCGTCCACCTCGTCGAAGACGTAGGTTGTCCCCGGCTCCGCCCGCTCCTGCGCCAGGCGGAGGGCGAGCATGACCCTGGAGAGCTCGCCGCCGGAGGCGTAGCGCCTCACCTCCAGCTCAGGCTCGCCCGGGTTCGGACGGATCACGAACTCAGCTCGCTCCACCCCAGACGGTCCGGGTTCCACGGGCACGAGCCGCACCCCGAACTCGGCCGTCCCCAGGTTCAACCCCGTCAGGTTCTCGCGCACCTTCTCCGAGAGTCTCTCGGCGGCCCGCTCCCTGGCCGCCGAGATCCTGGCGGCCAGCTCTCCAAGCCGCACCTCGCCCGACTCGATCCGCCTCTGCAGGTCCGCCGTCTCCTCCTCGAAGTTCTCGAGCCTGGCGAGACGGACGCGCGCGTCCTTTAGGTAGCCCTCTACGTCCTCGCCGTACTTCCTCTCCAGCGCCCGCAGCGAGGCCAGCCGGTCCTCGAGCGTCTCCAGGCGACCCGGGTCTGCCTCCAGCCCGTCCAGATACGACCGCAGCTCGTAGAGCACGTCCTCCAGCTCCGCGTAGACGCCGTTCAGACGTTCCAGTAGAGCGGCGAGCCCCTCGTCGTAGCGGGCGGCTCGATCCAGCTCCGCGACGGCGCGCCCGGCGGCGTCCACGGCTCCGCCCTCCTCAGAGGAGAGCGCCGCGCTCGCCCCCGAGGCAGCCTCCATGAGCTCCGTGACGTTCCTCAGCCGGTCGCGCTCGCGACTGAGATCTTCGACCTCCTGAGCGCTGTAGTTCGCAGACTCGATCTCCGAGACCTGATAGCGCAGGAAGTCCACCTCGCGCAGGCGCGCCTCGGCAGAGGCCTTCATCTCAGCCAGTTCCCGCCGCGCCGTCTGTACCTCCCGCCAGAGTCCCTCGCGCTCGCCTTTCGCCCGCCGGCCATCTTCGTCAAGAAAGTCGTCGAGGATGGCAAGCTGCTCGGCGGGGTCGGTGAGGCGGGTCTGCTCGCGCTGGCTGTGGTAGGAGACGAGCCGCTCCCCGAGCGCCGACAGGGCCCGCACCGGGACCGAGACGCCGTTCACGAAACATCGGGAGCGCCCGTCATCGGTGAGCGTGCGGCGCAGGGTGAGGACACCGTCAGTCTCTATCTCCCCGGCGAGATCCCCGAGCGCAGCGCGCAGCATGGAGTCAAGAACGCCCTCCGGGAGCACGAATACGCCCTCTATGGTGGCCTTCGCCGCGCCGGCGCGGACGGTCTCAGAGCGGGCGCGGCCGCCCAACAGGAGCTGGAGAGATGTCGCCAGGAGGGTCTTGCCGGCGCCGGTCTCGCCGGTGATGGCGTTGAGGCCGCTACCGAGCTCGAGCGTCGCCTCTTCTATGAGGGCGACGTTCTGGACGGAGATCTCCGCGAGCACTACAGAAACGTCCTCCGCACCGCTTGCCACCAGGTCCACTCGTCGGTCCGGCCTATTCTAACGCGTTCGCGTGAGAGCCTGACCTCGACGCGCCAGCCCTCGGGGATCTCACGCGGCTCGTCGCCGTCTACCGAGAGCAAAGCGTCCCGCTCTACAAGCTGAAGCTCGGCGACCTGGTCGTCGCCGAGCACCAGCGGACGGCTCACCAGAGCGTGCGGGGCTATGGGAACGAGCACATAGCAGCGCGCGTCCCCGGAGATGATCGGACCTCCCGCCGAGAGGGCGTAGGCCGTAGAACCCAGGGGAGTCGCCGCTATAAAGCCGTCGCAGCGGAAGGCGAAGAGCTCCTCGCCGCTTATGGAGACGTCCACGGAGATGAGCTGGTGCGGCCTCTTTTTTATGAGGACGGCGTCGTTAGCCGCCAGACGATGCTCCTTTTCGCCGGCTACCCGCACGTCGAGCATCCTATACTCCTGCACCTCGAACTCGCCCTCGAGGACCTTCTCCACCCCAGCCTCGAGCTTCTCCGGGAGCATCCCGCTCATAAAGCCGACCTTGCCGAGATTCACCCCGAGCAGGACCCTGCCCGGGAACATCCTGTTCGCCCGGAGCATCGTGCCGTCCCCTCCGAGCACGAAGACGAGGTCCGGATCGGTAGCGCCGTCGTGCTCGCCCTCGGACCTGAGCTCAAGGATCTCCACCCCCCGCTTCTCGAGCGCCGCCAAGAGCCGCTCCAGGTAGCCTCCGGAGATCCCCGGCCTGGAGACGACCGCCACCCGTCGCACCTCCGGCGCCTCCACAGATCTACCGGCCACCGGCGACCTCCCGTACCCGTTCCTCCTCCAGCGAGTACTCCGCCCCCCGCACCAGATAGAGCGGATATTCCCGGTTCCCGGCCCTTCTTCCCGCAACGGCCGCCCGCTCCACGGCCACCGCTCCGTATCCCAAAGCGGTGAAAGAGGCGGCGACCCGCCGGATGACCCGCGCACGCACCTCCGGGTCGCGTACGAGCCCCCCACGCCCCACCAGCTCCGGCCCTGCCTCGAACTGCGGCTTGACGAGCACGATAGCCTCCCGCAGCGAGGGCGTCGTGCGCAGCAGGTTCTCCAGGGCGACCGCCAGCGAGATAAACGAGAGGTCGGCGACGAGGAGCTCCGGAGGAAAGGGCAGATCCCCCCCGGTGAGGTGGCGAACGTTGGTGCGTTCCATAACAAAGACGCGCGGGTCGTTGCGCAGCGACCAGTCGAGCTGTCCGTAACCG
>JBFLXF010000005.1:3972-17071 GCA_040757515.1 Actinomycetota bacterium | reverse complement strand
ATAGCTTCATCGAGCGCCGTGAGGTCATCCTCTTGGAGTCCGGTGTGACGGGCGCGGTTGCGGCTGACTATCCCGTGGAAGGCGAGCAGCGAGTAGTGCACCCGCCAGTCTTTGCCGAACGTGCCGTACTCGTTCTCCCGGCCCGCGAAATGGCTGGAGATGGTCGCGGAGTTGTTTATCTCTACCCGGTGCAACGAGTAGCCCCAACCGAACTGCACGGGGCCGGTGAAGGTGATCGAGGTATTCTGCTCCATGGGCATCGTCGCACCGAAGAGCCTCACGTCCCGGAGCCTGCGGAGCAGCCACTGCTTGAACTCCCGGCTCTGCCGGGCTTGTCTTTCGGTCAGGTTCCCGCTGTTCTCGCGGTTGTAGTCTGCGAGCAGCACACCCATGCGTTGTTTGGAGCTTGTGGTCTCGTCCTGCTCCGTGCGCCGCACCCAGATGTCCTCTCCGGCATTCAGCCAGTGATCTCTGAGGTAGCGCTTGAGCCGCACGTCGGAGACGAGGTTGCGTCCGGTGGCTTCGTCCATGCGCGGCCGGTTCTCGTCGTCCGGATCGCCGTTGGGGTTGGCCAACTTCGCGTCGTAGAGGTAGAGTATGTCGCCATCGTGGATAGCCAATGTGCGTTCCTTTCTATGCTCTGACGGTTTGTCCTTTATTCGCGGTCATCGCCCTGAACGTGCGGTGCGAGTAGCCGCTGAGCAGGTAATAGACGTTCTCGGCGGGGGTGAGGCGCCAGTTGTGCCGGTGCTCGGTCAGGAGTTCTTGCGCCTGGGCGAAGATGGATTCGTTACGCCCCTGCAGGAGCGGTTTCCGCTCTCCGGTGCGATCCGTATAGCGGTATTGGCGGAGCTTGTCGAAGAGCTCGGTAGCGAGCCGCTGGACGCGAGGGAGGGTCATGCCCTGGTAGTTGACTTTGTTCAGGATCGTCTTCTCCCCGCCTCTGCCGTCCGAGCCGAGCCTCCACTGGGCGTTGGCTATCTCCGCGATCAAGACGCCGAGCAGGTACAGGGCAGCCTGTTGATCGTCGTAGCTCAGCCTCTTCAGGTACTCCTTTTCCTCATCGTCGAGAGAGAGCCCTCCGAGGTATTCTTGGGACACTTCCTCCTCCTTCAGCTGATTCAGTTGTCTTAAGAACGCGAGTAGCAGGTTGGTCTGCGCCAGATAATTGACCACCGACCGATCTTCCTGTCCTTCCCCGGGAGCGGAGATCTGGTACGAGTTCGTGTTGCCGAAGCGGTAGGCCCGCACCAGCTCCAGAAAGCCGGCCGTAAGCACTTTGCGTTCTATCAGGCCGCCGGAGATCAGGGTGTGGTAGAAGCTCAGGATCTCTTTGGTAAGGGGGTCGTCGCCGCTTTGGCGCACCGGGATGAGGTAGTAGATCTGCTGCAGGGTAAGCTCTCGCGCCTCGCTGCCGTAGAGTTCTTCCCGCAACCGCCCTGCTTCTCCTCCTTGCTGACGCAGCTCTTCGAGCCGGTAGCTGGGGATGTCCTGGATGAGCTGGAGAACCTCGAACTTGGCTTGCTTCTGGCGGTAGAAGAGCAGGTTGATCATGTACCCGCTCGCGAGATACTTTCTTCGAAAGTCTTCGAGGTCTTCGTCCAGATCATCCACCTGCACCCGACCTATGTCGAACAGCGTCCGCGAACGGATGCTCCTGAGCGCGCGTACCAGAGCATCGGGCAGCTCCTCCGGAACGTCTACCGTGTACAGATCCGGGATGAGGTAACCTCTAGCTCCGGCGAAGTAGAAGCCCAACTCTCGTCTCACGAACCGCTCCCCGACCAGAAGCGCCTTGTACGACTCTCTGGAGAGCGCGAAGTTAGAGCCGAACCCCCTTTTGGTTGCCCGTGCGGCGAATCCCAGCTTGTCGGTGATGTAGTACTTGAATTTAAAGCGGGTCATATTCGTAGTGACCATTCCCCACTCGCCGCTCAGGTGGCAGTATCCCTCTTGCGCCTCCTCAAAAACGCTCTCGATGAGCCTCCGCTCCAGATACTCCTGATATGCTTCGTCGTCTACCAGAAGCTCGCCATCCAACTCCAGGGTGAACAGGACACCCCGGTCAGGGATCTCGTGTTTGAAGTGACTCTGAAGGGCTCGCGCTATCTTCTGCGGGATGCTTTTCGGCCTTACACCTCCTTTCATCTCCTCTCTTAACTCTTCGAGCGACGGGCCGTCTATACCGAGCTTCTGTAGATCCCAGAAGTAGCGGTTGCGGCGATATGGACCGCCTCCCTTTATGCCGAGATCTCCCGGTGCTCCGAGATCCAGATACAGATCAGCTTTCAGGCCCTGAAGCTTCTTGTACAGCGGTGTCCCGAGATTGATCCTCCCGTCGATAAGTAGGTTAGGTATGGTTTGGGAGACTATGTAGCTTAAGTTGTTGGTCGTAAGCCTATCTTGATCGTCGTTTGCTCCCGGTGCGTTCCCCAGCCACAGATACCGGGCGGCGGTTTTGCTTTCCCTGCCCAACTCGCGCAGATCCACGTCCAACTTCCAGCGAGAGGTGTCCAGTTTCAAAACGGCGATGTATGATTTCCCATCCTTGTCTGTGGGCGGGTTGTCGGCAAGCGATTCCAGTACCATGCGCCGGCCACCGCCCCTCTCCAGCACCGCCCGCCCGATCTGGTAGATGCTCTCTATCACTTCCTGGCCTCACCTTCTCGAACCTTGCTGTTGCGGGAGGATGGAACCGCGATCATCCCGAACCCTTGCGCGTTCTTGGCCCCAAGACCGGCGTCGTAGATGAGCCGGAAGTAGGGCTCTGGCATCTTCATCTCGTATAGCCCGGTCCAGCCTTTTATGACGAATCCTTTGAACCTGAGTACTCTCTGATCCCCACTTCTCACCTTGTATGGGCGCACCCACGCGTCTTTGAGATCGCCGCCAATATCGGACGCCCAGCCCAGAGCTTTAGCCTTGCGGGCGAGGTTTGCTACGAGGCTCTCGCTCCATTCTTTCTCCTGCGGCGCGTAGTAGTACGTTTTCTTGGCGCCACTGGGAGCAGTGAGCGTGCTGTAGGCGGTGATGGGGGAGAGGGCCTTGACGATCATGGGTCTCTCCGGATCTATGCGCGGCTCGGGTTCGACGCCGACCTCTACGACCCGGCATTCCGCACTGCCGAGCCGGACGGTGGGTTTGGTCAGCAGATGCTCGGCGAGGGAGCCGAGGACCTCCGCATCCACGGCGCTCAGGTAGAAGTGAACCGGACCGTCGAAGCGGAGAAGGCCGTTCTCTGCAATTCTCTTGCCGAAGAGGCGGGAGAAGACGAAGAGCTTGAAGCGGCGCTGCCCGTAGGCGTGGCCCTTATCGTGGAGCCAGCGTGAGAGCGCGCGGTCGAGGTTGGCGTAGATCAAACCCTGCAACAGATGGTTGTACTGCACCGGAACGCGCAGCGGACCAGCCTCCGGCGCAAGGGTTACTCTTATGCGCATCATGTCACCTCCCGCCTCACCGGTAAGCGCTCAAGCACTCTTTGCACCCCCACCTCTCATGAGCCATTACATCTTTGTGTGGTCCGATGTGATCTATCTTACCGGAGAAGGCGAGCGGTAAACGGTCGTTTTCCGACACAAGAGGGTGTGGTTTCGGGTGTGGTTTCGTCCGCGGCGACGTCTTGTCTTTGAGGCGAGGGCTCGCCATTACTCTCTAGCGGATCATGTAGACCTTGCGCACGGTCTCGCGCACCCGGCAGGTGCCCGTCCAGCCGGCGGGGAAGAAGGCGGTGGTGTCGGGCTCTACCTCTATGATCTCGCCAGACTCGTGGGTGTAGGTGCAGCGGCCCGTCAGGAAGTGGCAGAGCTCGTCGCGCTCCACGCGGCAGCGCCAGAGACCGGGGGTGCAGACCCAGACGCCCGCCTCCTGGCCGTCCTCGCCCCTGTGGAGCAGGATGCCGGAGGTGCGGCTCTCGCCCTCGATCATCTCCGGCACGGCGCCCCAGTCCGCGAGGCCCGCCGACAGCGTGGACGCCCTCGCGACGTGCGGCGCGGAGGAGTCGAGGTTCGCCCGTGCTTCCGCTCTTCCGCTCACGGTACGAGCCCGTCCAGCAGCCGCGCGGCCTTTGTGGGGCCGTGTTGGGACTGCATGTGGCGCGAGGTCTCTGTGAGGCGCTTCTTTGTCTTCTCGTCGGTGAGGCAGCGCTCGATGAGGTCTGCGAGCTGCTCGTTCGTCCAGTCGTAGCGGTCGAGCTTGAAGCCGTGGCCGGTTTCCTCCACGCGCGTGGCGTTGTCGTGGCCGTCCCAGACGTAGGGCATAATGATCGCGGGCTTCCCGAAGTAGAGACACTCGGTGAAGGTGTTGTTGCCGCCGTGGTGGATCACGGCGTCTACCTGCGGTATCACCGACGGCTGCGGGTACCAGCCTGCGAGGTGCACGTTCGGCGGCGGCTCGCCGTAGGCTTCGGCGTAGTCCCCTACGTTCACCAGCGCCCGCACCGGCATCTCGCCTATGGCGGCGATAACGCGCTTCAACAGCTCTGTGTCGCCCGCCCCGAGCGAGCCGTAGCTGACGTACAGAAGAGGCGCCTCATTGTTCTTCTCGAAGGACGGAACCACGTAGTGCTCCTCCCGTCGGACGCAGCCTTCGAGGTACTGGAAGCGTTCCGGGTCGAGCGGCTTCGATCGGGAGAACTTCACCGGCTCGGGGTAGAGCAGGAGGTTCAGGTGCGGCGAGGGTTCGAAGAACTGGCCCAGAGGGTAGGGCTTCTCGCCGCAGGAGGCGAGAAAGGCGTTGAAGTCGTCGTGGATGGGCCTGATAACCTCCCTGAAGCGGCGGCGGAACCTCTCGTGGCAGGCGGTGTCCCTCTCTCTGCAGCCGGAGAGGTGTGGGGGGATGGCCGGGTCCTCGATCTCGTTCTCCGAGCAGGAGATGATCCGCACCCACGGCTTCCCGTTCTCGCGGGCGTAGCGTTTTATCGCGGGAAAGAGCACGACGTTGTCTATGCACACGACATCGGGCCGGAGGTCTTCGAGTATGCCGGGCAGGTCCTTCTCGGCCCACTTCGCGCTGTCTACTATCGCGGCCCAGCACTCCTTGACGTAGTTGTCTATCTGATCATAGGGGCTCTTGCGGAAGTTCGGGATGTGGCCGTTTATGAACTCCTCCCAGAACTTAGCCATCTCCTCTGCGGGCATCGGCTCCGAGAGGTTCACCGGGTGCGCCTCGAAGCCGTAGCCCTCGTAGACCTCGACGAAGCCGGGGTCCGAGAGGAATACCGCCTCGTGTCCGAGCCTCTCTACGGCCTGCGCGATTCCCACCGAGTTCAACGCCGGACCGAACGCTGCCTCCGGAAAGAACGCAACTCTCTTTTTCGCCATGCCCTTGCCCCCTTTCCCCGTTCCTCCCCATGATAGGCGACCCCGCTCCCAGGAGATAGCCGTCCGTCGCAGCCGCCCTGCGGCGAGTGGTCGTCGGCGAGGGCTCTTCGAGGCCAGCCCCGCTTCGCCCCGATGGCGCTGTCGAAGGAGAGTCCGCGCGGACCTCGGCGGCCGGGATACTCGCGTCAGGAGACGCCCGGCGTCTCGATGAACTTCTTGAGCGGCGCCGCATTCGGCGGCATGAGAGGCAGAGCCGCTGGCGGACTATATCTCGGGCTGCTCCTCGGCGCGGCGGGCGGCGAGCGAGCGGGCGTGGAGGTGGAGGCTAAGACCGAAGTAGTAGAAGAGATAGAGGATCGAGAATCCCAGGATCAGGGGGTCCGGCTCGGGCATCTGCAGGAGTATGAGCGCATAGCTCGCCAGCCAGAGCGTCGTCAGAAGGAGCGAGGTCTTGCGGAAGGCGACGGTGCGCGTCGGGTAGACGTACCGGATCGGGACGAAGACCAGAAGCGAGCAGAGCACCAGCGCGGCGCTCAGCGCTACCGGGCCGACGTCGAAGACTATGGCGTAGAAGGCCAGGACGTTGAAGTAGCTCGGGAAGCCTAAGAAGAAGTGGTCGTCGGTCTTGGCGTCCACCCGGCAGAACTGGTAGCTGGAGGCCAGGAGCGGGATGGCCGCCAGGATCAGGCCGGTGATCCCCTCGGGCAGATACCCGCCGCTCCAGAGCAGAACCATCGGCGCGAATGCGTACGTCATGTAGTCCACGATGTTGTCCAAAAGCGCCCCGTCGAAGAACGGGAGCGCCTCCTTGACCCTGAAGCGGCGCGCGAGCAGGCCGTCGGTGCTGTCTATGAGGAGCGCGGCGAACATCAGCCACAGAGCCCTCACCGCGTCGCCCTCTATGGCGGCGACCAGGATGAGGAGCGCCAGAACCGCTCCGCTCGCCGTGTAAAGGTGAACGAGAGCGGCCTTGAGCCGGAACCAGGGAGGCTTCTCCTCTCCTGCGAGGTTCGCTGGCGACTCGGGATCTCTCATTCCGCCCTTTCCTGCCCTTTCGACCGGCGAGCAACCTAACTATCATACCAGCGCGAGGGGGAGCGTACCCGCCCTCTACGCCTCTCCGGTGCTCGCCTCAAGCGAGCGGATACGGTTTATGGAGGCGGCGATCTCCTGCGCCCGCGGCAGGCTCATCTCGCCGGGGTGTCCCTCGAACGGGCCCAGGGAGTCCAGGCTCTCCCTCTCGATGCCGTACAGAGCCTCTCCCGCTATCTCCCTGACGGCGCGGCTCTTGCCCGCCGAGGCGAACTCCCCGATGATGCGGGCTATCGCCTCGGTCTGGCCGGGCTCGGCGAGCTGCTCCAGGTAGGAGAGGTCCACGCGCTCGCGTCCGAGCTCCACGGTGGAGAGGCCCTTGCCCCGCGCCGTCTCCCGCCTGCCGCGTCTGAGGTCTATGGAGGAGGCGCGCACCCTGCGCCCCTTCGGGGGACGTATCTCGCCCTCGCCAAGCGGCGCGCGGGGCGGGAACTCGGAGACGACCTCTCTGGCGCGCGGGGTAGCGTCAGAGGGCTCGTAGTCCTCCATCAGGATCACGCGGTCGGCCACGTCCAGGTAGTCGCCGACACCGCCCACGACGACCACGGTAGAGACCCCGAGCCCCTGCTGCAGCGGTCTCACCAGATCTATAAAGGGGCTTATGGGTTCCTTGCGCACCAGCTCGCGCATCCGCTCATCCCGGATCATGAAGTTGGTCGCGCTCGTGTCCTCGTCCACGAGGAGCAACGACGTACCTATCTCCAGAGCCTCCGCGATGTTTGCGGCCTGGGAGGTTGAGCCGGAGGCGTTAGGCGTCGAGAAGTTCGCGGTGGAGCGGCCGCCGGGCAGATCCCCGATCATGGCCGAGATGTCTACCTCCGTGACGGCCCGCCCGTCCTCGGCCCGGATCTTGACCGCATCGCCCCGCGTCACCACGAGTTCGCGCCCGTCGCCGGGGATGTGGTCGTAGACACCCCAGGCGAGCGCCGAGAGCAGGGTGCTCTTGCCGTGGAAGCCACCGCCGGCCACCAGTGTCACGCCCTCCGGTATCCCCATCCCCGAGACCTCGCCCCGGTTGGGCACCTCTACCGTCACGCGAAGCTCCTCCGGCGCCTCGAACGGGACCGCGCCTTCGCGCAGCGGCCGGTCGCTCGCCCCGCTCTCGCGCGGCAGCACCGCTCCGTCCTCCACGAACGCCACAAGGCCGAGGGAGGCGAGCCTCCCCCGCAGGTAGGCCGCGTCCTCGACCGTCTCGACATGCAGCCTCGCGGCGTCCTCCTCGGTGCCGCCCGGCACGAGCGCGCCGCGCACGACCTCCGGCAGTTCCTCCAGCAGCACGGCTCGCGCCGCCCGCGCGTCCACGGTCCTGCCCCGCGCCGGCAGACCCACCGCCATCCGCGCCTCGACGTATCCCGGCGCGACGACCATAGAAGTGCGGGGAAGGACGACCTGGGAGGTGCGCTGTATCTCAACCCGCCCGCTGCCGCCTGAGCCGCGGTTGCCGCGCACTACCGCCCGTATGCTCCTCTCCACCCGACGCGTCAGGAAGTCCTCGAAGGCTACCCGGCGCACCGGGTTTTTGAAGAGCGCCGGGTCGAAGCGGTTCTCGCGCGTGCGTACCCGCACCAGCGACGGCGGGGCGAACGGGTCGCGCTGCACCCGGTCGATGAAGAGGGTGAAGGCGCCCAGATCGTAGGAGCCGCGCAGATCCTTGTAGGCTCCGTAGCCCTTGCGGTCTATGCGGTCGAGCGTCTCCTTGAGGCGTCGCAAGGCGTTCTCTCACCTCCGGTGGTGGGTTGTGCACCGTTCGTCGGCCGGGACTCCGCGCCCGCGATGCGGCGCTCCATCAGCGGGGGTTCTCGAGCCTGTAGAGCGGCTTGTCCGGCCGCCCTTCGTCCCGCTCGACGGAGACCGTTCCCTCGTCTTCCAGCTCCTGCAGGGTGCGCCGGATCTCGCGCCGGTCCTCGTTCAGGACGCGGCCCCAATCGGTCGTCGAGTAGCGCACCCCCGCCGGGATGGCCGTGAGGACCTTGAGGATCTTTCGCTTCGTCTCCTTCATTAGTCGAGGCCCATCTTGGCCCAGGCGTCGTGCAGGGTGGAGGAGGCGACGGCGCGCGCCTTCTCGGCGCCGGACTCGAGAACCTCGTCCAGGCGGCGCGGGTCGTCGAGTAGATCGAGCGCCCGCTCGCGGATCGGGGCGAGCGCCCCGACGACGACCTCGGCCAGATCCTTCTTGAAGTCCCCGTAGCCTTTGCCCCGATACTCCTCTTCCAGCCCGGCGACCGTCCTGTCCGTGAGGGCGGCGTAGATGTCGAGGAGGTTCGTTATGGCGGGCTTCTCAGGACTGGCGACGATCTCGGTTCCCGAGTCGGTCCTGGCGCGCCGGATCTTCTTGCGTATCGCGTCGGGCTCGTCGAGGATGGCGATGTAGCTCCCCGGCGCCGGAGAGCTCTTGCTCATCTTCTTCGCCGGCTCGTCGAGGGCCATCACGCGCGCGCCGACCTTCAGAATCATGGGCTCCGGAACCACAAACGTCCCGCCGTAGATGTTGTTGAAGCGCCGCGCCAGAGTGCGGGCCAGCTCCAGGTGCTGGCGCTGGTCCTCGCCTACAGGGACGAGGTGGGCGTTGTAGAGGAGTATGTCGGCGGCCATGAGCACGGGGTAGGCGTAGAGCCCCACGCTCGCCGACTCCGCGCCGCCCTTCTTCGCCTTGTCCTTGAACTGGGTCATGCGCGAGAGCTCGCCGACCTTCGCTATGCAGTTCAGCAGCCACGCCAGCTCCGCGTGCCCCGAGACCCGGCTCTGGCGGAAGATGACCGACCGCTCCGGGTCTATCCCACACGCCATGTAGACCGCCGCGACCTCCCGGATCTTCTGGCGCAGCACCTTCGGGTCCTGGGGCACCGTGAGCGCGTGCAGGTCCACGATGCAGAAGTAGTTCTCGTACTCGTCCTGGATCGCCACCCAGTTCTTGAGCGCTCCCAGATAGTTGCCGAGGTGCAGATTGCCGCTCGGTTGTATGCCGCTGAATACCCGCCGTCTCTCTCGCATAGCGCTCATTTTATCCGACGTGCTCCATCAGGGCGCGAGCAGCGCGCGCACCACGTCCGTAAGAAGCGCCGTGACCCCGAGGAAGACGAGCACCCACCCCACCGTCCGGTCGCGACCCTCGACGAGGGCGTGTACCCCGAGCAGCGTAACCCCCAGGGCGAAGAGGAGCACGCCGAAGAAGATGCCACCGCTCAGGAAGACCACGACGGGGCCCGCCACCAGCAGAAGCACGGAGAGCGAGATCAGAATCCTCGGCATCACGTCTCTCTCCTACCGGGATGCCGGGAGCGCTTTCGGGGGCCGTGCTTGCCTGTACCTGCCTTCTTGTCCCCGCCGCGCCGGGACCGGAGCCATTTCTCGAGGCCGACGATGGGTAGCACCACGGTGGCGACCAGCAGCGACTGCAGGAGGGCCGCCGGGCTCAGAGGGGCGGTGCCGAAGAGGGCGTTCATGAAGGGCAGGTAGATAAACCCCAGCTGCAGGAGCAGGACGGTGCCGATGCCCGCATAGACCCAGGGGTTCGACCACAAGCCCATCCTGAAAAACGGTTCCTGCAGAGAGCGGCAGTCCAGGAGGTAGAAGATCTGGAACAGGATCACGGTCGTAACCGCCATCGTCTGCGCCTCGGCGAGGGCTGTCCCGAACGCGGTGCCTCTCCCGGTCCCGACGCCGAACTCCCAGAGGAACATGAAGAGGGCGCCCGCCGTCATCAGGACGGCCACGGAGGCGGTTCGGAAGATGACGAAGCGGGTCAGAACCGGCTCGTCCGGATCGCGGGGCGGTCGGCGCATCACGTCCGGCTCCATCGCCTCGAAGGCCAGGGGGAGGGCGAGAGCGACCGCGGCGACTAGGTTGATCCAGAGTATCTGCGTCGGGCGCATCGGCAGAAGTGGCGCGCCGTCCACGATGGGGAAGAAGGCGACCGCCACCGTCAGGATGAGGGCGAGCCCCAGGTTGGTCGGCAACACGAAGGCAAGCGCCTTCTTGAGGTTGTCGTAGACGCGCCGCCCCTCCTCGACGGCCGCGGCGATGGAGGCGAAGTTGTCGTCGGTGAGCACGATGTCGGCGGCCTCCTTAGAGACGTCGGTGCCGGTTATGCCCATCGCCACGCCTATGTCGGCTTGCCGCAGAGCCGGGGCGTCGTTGACGCCGTCGCCGGTCATGGCGACGACCTCGCCCTGGGACTGCAGGGCACGCACGAGCCGCAGCTTGTGCTCGGGGGCCACCCTCGCGAAGACGTCCGTGCGGACGGCGATCTCGCGCAACTCATCCTCGGAGAGTCCCTCGAGGCGCGCTCCCGTCACGGCGCCCTCCGCCGCCTTCAGGCCGAGCTGCTCGCCGATGGCGGCGGCTGTGGAGGCATGGTCGCCGGTGATCATCTTCACCTCTATCCCGGCCTCCCTGCACGCCCGGACGGCCTCCACGGCCTCGGGCCTGGGCGGATCGATCATTCCCGCGAGCCCGAGCAGCGAGAGCCCACCCTCTACATCCTCTTCGGAGAGTCTCTGAAGCCGTTCTCCGGGACGCCGAGAGGCGAGGGCGAGCACCCGCATGCCGCGGGCGGCCATCTGCTCGACTCTTTCCAGCACGCTCTCGGGGTCCAAGGGACGCCCGTCGGCGAGGGTCTCGCAGCGTCCCAGCACGACCTCGGGCGCGCCCTTGACGAAGATCTCCTGCCCGCCGTCCTCGCCGGGGACAGCGTTGAGGGTCGCCATGTACTTGTGCTCGGACTCAAAGGGGATGGCGTCGAGGCGCGCGTGGCCGGCGCGCGCCTCTTCGAGGTCTATGCCCGCCTTGCGGGCGGCGGCGAGGAGGGCGCCTTCCGTAGGGTCGCCCGCCACGCGCCAGACGCCGTCCTCGCGGACGAGGGCGGCGTCGTTGGAGAGGACGCCGGCCAGAAGCAGGCGCCCGGCGTCCTCCGGTGTCTTGCCCGACTCGCTACCGTCCTGGCTCAGGGAGCCTTCCGGGGCGTAGCCCGCCCCGCCGACCTCGTAGGAGCCGCCGGCCGGGGTCCACAGCTCCCTTACGGTCATCTCGTTGCGGGTGAGGGTGCCGGTCTTGTCGGTGCAGATGACGGTCGTCGAGCCCAGAGTCTCCACGGCGGGGAGGCGCCGGATCACGGCGCGCCTCCCCGCCATGCGCTGCACCCCGATGGCGAGGGCGATGGTGACGATGGCGGGCAGACCCTCCGGGACGGCGCCGACGGCCAGGGTTATGGCCGCGAGCGTGGCGTCCACGAGCGGGTAGCCTCTGAGCATGCCCACCGCGAAGAGGACCGCCGCCACGACGACGATGGCGACGGTGAGCCACTTGCCGACCGTCGCGAGCTGCCGGGTGAGCGGGGTCTCCACCTCGGTCGTCTCGCCCAGCATCGAGGAGATGCGCCCAAGCTCCGTCCGGTCGCCGGTGGCGACTACCACGGCGGCGCCGGACCCGTAGGAGACGAGCGTCCCACCGTAGACCATGCTGGAGCGCTCGGCGAGCGGCAAATCCTCCGCCACCGGATGCGCCTCCTTCTCCACGGGCACGGATTCTCCGGTCAGGGCGGCCTCTTCCGTTCGCAGGTTGCGCTCGGAGAGAAGGCGCATGTCCGCCGGTACCCTGTCGCCGCTCTGCAACTCCACCACGTCGCCGGGGACGAGCTGCGAGGCCGAAAGCTGGAGTTTCCGCCCATCCCTGAGCACGGTCGCCGTCTGCGGAACCATATCCATGAGCGCCTCGATGGCCCGGCCGGCCCGGTACTCCTGGACGAAGCCGATGATCGTGTTTAAGACTACGACGCCCAGCACCACGAGACCGTCCACGACCTTGCCCATCGCTATCGCCAGGGCCACCGCGCCGAGGAGGACGTAGATCAAGGGGTCGTTCAGCTGGCGCAGCAGTATCTTGAGCGGCCCATCGCCGCCGCTCCTCCGCAGAACGTTGGGGCCGGTCTCTGCGAGCCGTCTTTCGGCCTCGGCGGCGCTGAGGCCGCTCTCGCCGCTCCCGAGGGCTTCGAGGGCCTCGCGGGCGGGCATCGAGTGCCAGGCCCTGCTCTCTTCTCTCGCCTGCGGGGAGCCGCTCTGTGACAACGGGCTGTTCTCCTTCCCGGCCGGTCTCGATCCACGCGTCCTCCACTGAGTATACGAGGCGGCGCCGGGTCTACGGTCCCGCGCGGAGTAAAATCCAGGACGATGTTCTTCAAGAGACCACCCCGCATACCCGACCCCGGACAGCGCGTCAGGATCAAGGCGTTCGATGAGGAGTGGCGCGGCGGCTTCCGCGCTATCTCGGAGCCGGAGACCGACGAGCGGGGGGACGTCGTGATCTGGGTCGCCGAGGAAGAGGAGTACCGCGCCGCGGATATCGAGGGTCGTCCCGCCGTCGGGATGCCCTGGCCGGTGAGCCGGATGCAGGTTGAGGGGTAGGGGTACCGGATCGTACGGCGACTCCTCCTCTTCGTCCGGAGGAGCTCGCCGCCTCGCCTTTCCCCGCAGACCATGCTACGGGAGTGGACGCGCCGGATGAATGGGTCATTCGTACCACGCGGGAGCACCCCGCCACGTGACCCCGCGCCCGCTGCGTGCGAAACTTGTGCCGTGTCTGGCAAGCAGGGCATCCCGGCGCGGTGAGCCGCCAGCGCGTGCGTCCGGCCTCTGAGCAGGTCCCGCCGCTCCCCGACCGGGCTGAGGCGCGTCCGCCGGGTCGCGCGGGACCGC
>JBFLXF010000005.1:0-3962 GCA_040757515.1 Actinomycetota bacterium | reverse complement strand
CTGATCTTCGCCCACTGGCCGTGGGTGGACGCGCAGGCCCGCGCGGCGGTGGTCCTCGTCTCGGTGGTGGAGGCGCCGGCGGCCACCCCCTTTGTCGAGGCGTTCACAGGCGAGCCGCGGGTGCGGGAGACGGCGGTCGCGGGCAACCCCGCCTCCGTCTTCGTCCCGGCGGGCGAGGGACCCTACCCGGCGGTGGTCTTCGTGAACGGCACGATCCCGCAGGGCAGACGCTACGAGGGTGTCCGGGATCTGGCCACCGGACTCGCGCGGGCGGGGTACCTCACGGTAGTCCCCGACCTGCCGGGCCTCACAACAGACACCGTAACCGTGCGGACCCTCTCCGAGACGGTGGAGGTAGCGCGCGAGGTGTCGGAACGCCCGGAGGCCCGGGGAGGCAGTGTGGGTCTGATCGGGGTCTCGACCGGGGGTACGCTCGCGCTGCTGGCCGCGGAGGACCGGTCGCTCGAGGGGCGCGTCTCTGCGGTGGTGGGGGTGGCGCCCTACACAGACATACGGACCGTCCTCTCCATCGCGACCACCGGACACTACGAGAGGGACGACGAGATGGAGCCCTACCGCGCCGACCCCTTTCTCTCCTATGTGGTGGGGCGGTCCGTGATCTCCGCCCTGCCCCCCGGCGAGGACCGGCGGACCCTCCTCTCCGCGTTGGAGACCGAGGGGCGCGCCTCAGGGGATCCGCTCGCCCCCCTGCGGCGCCTCCCTAGGGACGAGCTGGGGTCGGAGGCGGTGAGGGTCGCCGCCCTGCTCGCCAATCGGGATCCGGGGCGGTTCGAGCGGCTCTACCGGGCGCTGCCCGAGGGGGTGAAGGCGAAGATGCGGATGCTCTCGCCGGTCCACGGCGCCGAGAAGATCGAGGCGCCCGTCGAGCTCGTCACCGGACCACAGGATAAGTACTTCCCTCCCTCGGAGTCCTACGAACTGGAGCGTGTGGCCCCCGAGCGGGCAGTGACCGTCACGGAGGTCCTAGACCACTCGGAGGTGCGTCTCTCCCTACGCGCCCTAGGTGACTTCATGGAGTTAAACGCCTTTGCATTCCGCTCCTTAGAGAAGCTGCGCGGCGAGCGCTCTTGACGCGCGTGTAAACTCTCTCTTGAAAACCCGGAAGGGAGTATCCACCCGGGTCCCGCCGTCAGTACGGCCGCGAGGCCCGGCGGGACCGGCCCGGCGGGGCGGGAGAGACTTCCGGCTTGTAAACAGACGAGCCGAAGGGAGTTGGATATGACGACGTTCCCCCTCTGGGCGTGGGCGGGTTTCACCGGTCTCATCGTCCTGTTGCTGCTGCTGGACCTGCTGGTGCTCGCCCGGCGGTCGCGCGAGATCCCCTTCCGCCAGGCGGCCCTCCTCAGCGGGTTCTGGATCGCGGTCGCGCTGCTGTTCGGCGTGGTGGTCCTCCTCGTCGCGGGGCCCGAGCGGGGCGGCGAGTACTTCGCCGGCTACATCCTCGAGAAGAGCCTCTCTGTGGACAACGTCTTCGTGTTCGCCCTAATCTTCTCGTACTTCGCCGTCCCCTCGCGTTACCAGTACCGGGTCCTCTTCTGGGGCATCGTCGGCGCCCTGGTCCTGCGCGGGATCTTCGTCCTCATCGGAGCCGAGCTGCTGAACCGCTACGACTGGATGGTCTACGTCTTCGGGATCTTCCTGATCTACACGGGCATCCGCATGGCGTTTCACCGCGACGCGGAGGTCCACCCCGAGCGCAACCCCGTCCTGCGCCTGGTGCGCCGCGCCATCCCCATGACCAAGGACTTCCAGGGCGAGAACTTCTTCGTGCGTCACTCCGGCAAACTGATGGCGACGCCGCTCTTCGCAGTCATCGTCGTGATCGGTACGACCGACGTGGTCTTCGCAGTGGACTCGATCCCGGCTATCTTCGCCATAACCTCCAGCGCGTTCATCGTGTGGAGCGCGAACGCCTTCGCCGTGCTCGGGCTGCGCCCCCTCTACTTCATGCTCGCCGGAATGATGGAGCGCTTCGTCTACCTCCAGACGGGCCTCTCCGTGATCCTGGTCTTCGTGGGCGCGAAGTTTATCTGGGGCGACCTCTTCGGGAAGGTCCCGATCTGGGTCTCCCTCCCCTTTATCGCCACTGTCGTGACGGTCTCGATCCTCGCCTCTCTCTACAAGACGCGCGGACAGTCGTCCGGCGGCTAGCCTCCAAGCGCCGCCTCTATCTCCCGCGCCGCCGCCACCACCACACCGGCGAGCCGCTCCCCGGGACTCTCCCCGAGCCTGGCTATCGGGCCGCTCACGCTTACCGCCGCCACCACGCGCCCGCCCCGGAAGACCGGCGCGCTCACGCTCGCCACCCCCCGCTCCCTCTCGGCCACACTCTCGGCCCAACCCCGCTCCCGCACCTTCTCAAGCCGCTCCTCCGGTACGTCGTAGCGCCCAGCGTCCTCCGCCCACGCGAGCAATACCTTCCCCGCCGACCCCCTCTCCAGCGTCAGCACCGCCCCAACCTCGACCGTCGTCCTCAGGCCCGTCGCCCGCTCGTAGGACGCCACGCATACCCGCCCATCACCCTCCCGCACATACAGCTGCGTGCTCTCCCCACTCTCGTCCCTCAGCCGCAACAGCGCCGGACGCGCCGCCTCCACAAGCCCCGTCTCCGCCGCCGCCCGCTCCCCCCACGCAAGCAACCGCAAACCTAACGCGTACCGGCCACCTCGCCGCGCCACCAGCCCGTGCGCCTCCAGCGCCGAGAGCAGCCGGTAGGCCGTCGGACGCGGGATGCCCGTCCCCTCGACCACCTCCGCCAGACCCGCCGGACCGCCCGTCGCCAGATACGACATCAGGGCCACCGACTTGTCCAGAACCCCGACCCCGCTCTTGCTCGTCACGCCCATCTCCGTTACACTGTCCATATGTCGAGCATTATGTCTCACATATTGAGACAAAGCAAGAGGTTTGGGAGCGTGGTATGAGCGGGCCGAAGACGCTGGTAGAGAAGGTGTGGGAGCGGCACGTGGTGCGGCGGGCCGAGGGTGAGCCGGATCTTCTGTACGTGGATTTGCACATGGTGCACGAGGTGACGAGTCCGCAGGCTTTCGAGGCATTGCGGCTGGCGGGGAGGAAGGTGCGCCGCCCGGACCTGACGGTGGCAACGATGGACCACAACGTCCCGACGACCGACGTGGGGCTTGGGGTGCGGGACAGGATCTCCGCGAAGCAGATGGAGGCTTTGCGCAAGAACTGCGAGGAGTTCGGGATAGAGCTGCACGAGTGGGGCTCGCTCGGGCAGGGCATCGTGCACGTCATCGGCCCCGAGATGGGCCTCACGCAGCCGGGGATGGTCATCGTCTGCGGCGACTCCCACACCGCCACCCACGGCGCCTTTGGGGCTCTGGCCTTCGGTATCGGCACGAGCGAGGTCGAGCACGTGCTCGCGACCCAGACGCTGCCGCAGCGGCGCCCCAAGACGATGGCCGTCACGGTCGAGGGCGAGCTTCCGGCGGACGTCACGGCGAAGGACCTCATGCTCGGCATCCTGCACCGCATCGGGACCGGCGGCGGCGTCGGTCACGTCATCGAGTATCGGGGTGAAGCGGTGCGCTCGCTCTCGATGGAGGGCAGGATGACGGTGTGCAACATGTCCATCGAGGGCGGAGCGCGCGCCGGGCTCGTCGCCCCCGACGAGAAGACCTTCGAGTACCTGGAGGGCCGCGAGCACGCGCCCAAGGGCGAGGACTGGGAGATCGCCGTCGAGGAGTGGAAGCAGCTCCCGACCGACGAGGGCGCGACCTTCGACAAGGAGGTCGTCATAGACGCACAAGACCTCGTCCCCTATGTCTCCTGGGGCACGACCCCGGCGCAGACCGTCGGGCTCGACGAAGCCGTACCCGAGCCCGAGAACGAGGGCCATGAGCGGGCGCTCAAGTACATGGGCCTGAGGCCCGGGACCCCGATCCGGGAGATCGAGGTGGACACCGTCTTCCTCGGAT
>JBFLXF010000004.1:0-17322 GCA_040757515.1 Actinomycetota bacterium | reverse complement strand
GAGGATAAGCTACCACGCCGCGGCGGGCGCTACCCCGGCAGGAAGGCGACGGCGCGCCCCGGGCCACCGGAGGAGCCGGCGATCTTGAGCGGCAGGAAGACGAAGAAGGCTCCGCGCGCCGGCAGTTCGCCGAGGTTCGTCAGGATCTCGACGTAGCGCATGCCTCTGCTCAGCCCCTCCTGGTGCACCGGCACGCCGTCGTGGGCGCTCCCGATGCTGGGCGCGTCTATGCCAACGGTCTTCACGCCCTTCTCGTGGAGGTAGACGGCACACCCCGGCGAGGGCGCGGGCCAACCGGGGTGCTCCCCCGTGACCAGCGAGCCGTACATGTACTTCATCCCCTCCTCGCCCTCGACGTAGAAGCGGTCCCAGCCGGTCCGGAAGAGAACCACCTCGCCCTCCCGCAGGTCGCCGTGCTCTCCCTCCCACGCCTCAACATGCTCCGGCTCTATAGACGGGCTGATCCCCGGCTCCCCGGTCCCGGCGAGGTAACGCACGTCCACCACGGCGGCCGGACCCATAAGCTCCTCGACCGGAACCCTGTCCCCGCTCTGATCGCCGAGAGGCCCGGCGATCGGGAGCCCGGAGCCCGGCGGCGGCACGAAGTGGGTCGGCGCGTCGAAGTGGGTGCCGCAGTGCTCGTCTATGATTATGAAGTTCGTCTGGTAGGGGGCGGCGCTGCGGGTCTTGCCCGTAGGCCCCTCGACCTCCGCGAACCAGTTCCAGTTGTGGTGGGCGAAGCTCATGTGGCCGGGCCACGTCCCGGGCAGCCGCTCCGAGAGCGTCAGCGAGAGGTCCACGACCCTCGCGGAAGCCAGATGACCGAACCTCATCCTCTAGACCTCCCTTCGACGAACGCACCCGGTCGCAGAACCCGGGCGCTGTTTCCCGGGGGCATTCTCGGACCTGCGGCGGTCACGGTCAAAGCGACGAGCCGGGCAGCGCCGCCGCGACGTGCTGTCCCGGCGGGACCTGCCCCATCAGGCGGCCGTTCTTTCATCCCAGTCCACCCGGTAGTCGTAGAGCCAGGCGTGGCCTTTGGGGCTGGCGAAGCGCCGGAGGACGAAGGGCATGATCATGTCCCTCAGCCACCGGGCGATCGGATTGCCCACGGCCTTTGTCTGCCCGATCCGCCGGGAGTACGCGACGACTTTCTCCACCCGCTCGCGCCGCAGCCGCTCGTAGGCGGCGAAGGCATCCTCCGGCCCGGGGATGTCGCGCAGGCACCGGGCGAGGACGATGGCGTCCTCGAGCGCCAGCGAGGCGCCCTGCCCGGAGCTGGGGGAGGTGGCGTGCACGGCGTCGCCGACGAGGACCGCCGGGCTCCTGTGCCAGACGGGGGCCGTGGGGATGTCGTGGACGGGGTACGCCCCGATCTCCCCGCGCGTCGCCCCGATGATCTCGCCGATGAGATCCATGTCCTCCGAGAAAAGCTCCGAGAGCCGCCGCTTCCACTCCTCTGCCGGGACGCCGGAGAGCTCCCCGCGCGCCGGCTCTTCGGGGCGGGAGAGGTTCGCGAACCACCAGACCTCCCCGCCCTCCCGGACGAGGTAGCCGAAGAACGCCCGCCTCCCGAAGACGAAGTGCTGGGTCTTCGGGGTAGGGTCGAGGCGGGGCAGATGGGCGTACCCGCCGAGGCTGAGTAGGCCCGTGTAGCTCGGGCGCGGAGCCCCAGGGTCCATCGTGCGGCGGACGCGAGATCCTATGCCGTCCGCGCCGACAAGCAGGTCGCCCCCGGTCTCGGTGCCGTCCTCAAAGCGGGCCACGACCCCTCGGGGGGTCGCCTCGTAGGAGACGAGCCGCTTGCCGAAGACCACCTCGACGCCCTGCCTCCAGGCCTCCTCGTGCAGCACTCGCTGCAGCGCCCCGCGCTTGACGATGGTGCTCACGGTGCCGTCGGGCAGCCGGAGGCCGTTGGCGACCTCGCCGAGCCGCTTACCGGTCCCGCTCCACATCACCATCCGCGGCGCCGGGAAGCCGTCTGCCCGCCCCGGCACGTCGATGCCGAGGGCTTGCAGTACCCGCAACCCGTTCGAGGCCACGTTCAGGAAGAGCCCCTCGTAGTCCCGGGGCCCCTCGTGCGCCTCGTAGACGGTCGCCTCTATCCCGGCGCGCCGCAAGAACATCGCGACCGCCGGCCCGGCGATCCCGCCTCCGATCACGAGGACTCTCTTCATCGCCTTCACGCGTCGCTCTCCTCTCTCGAAGGTTGGTCACCGTCGTGGGGCGCTGTGTCCGTGTGGCGGCTTCGCCCGCGAGAGTCGGAGCGCGAAGAGCGAGATCCAGGCTCCCCCCGCCACGAGCGAGACGCTCTCGAAGAGCCCGCTCGGCGCCCCCGGAAGCACGCCAGCAAAGTCCAGGGCGGCCAGCACGCCGCAGGTCGCGAAGGAGGCGGCCACGACCACGCCGGCGACGGCGGAGGGCCACGCCCATCCATGCCACCGTGGATCTCCGGCGAAGCGCCGGGCAAGGACGAAGCAGACCGCCGTCATGGAGCCGAACACGAGCGCGCCGGCGAGGTCGTGCGCCTGTCCATGAAGGGTGACCCGTCCCTCCCGCGTGGTCCCCGGCGGGTAGCCGAGCCCCGGGTCTATGGGGAACGCGCCGGCCAGCACGAGCCCCAGCCCCAGCGCCGCGACCAGCCGCGGCCCCCATACTGAGCCCCTGCCGGACCCAAGCACCCCACGCAGACCCGCCGAGAAGCCGAGCATTAGCAGGCCGAAGAGAATCAGGTTCGCAACACCGAGCCATCCCCGCTCCCCGAGACCGAGGTGACTGACCCAGTGGCGCCACGGGTCGTAGCCGGGGCGGGTGGCGCCATCCGCGAGGAAGGTGATCACGAACAAGGGCGGTCCCACAACGCCACAGGCGAGCAGCAGCCTCGTCGCGGTGGGCCTACCCACGCCCGGTCCTTTCCCTCGAACGGAGGACCCTCCACAGCAGGTCCGTGACCGACCAGAGGAGGACCGCGCCGGGGCCGCGGTTTATGGGCCGAACGCGCGTGTTGTGAAAGGCGGCGAAGCGCCACTCCCCGCCGCGCCTGACGGCGACGAGCGTCTGGATCGAGTCGCGCTCCGGCGACGGGCCGCTTTTCCCGGGCATCACGGTGCTCCCGGTCGCGTGGACCAGGGCGACGTCGGGAGCGAGGAACCTTATGCTCACGATCTCTCCTACGAGGCGCGTCCCCTTGAGCCACCTGTCGAAGAGACGCTGATGGGAGGCGGAGATCTCCGCCCGCCCCTTCGCGCGCGTCCCGTCGAAGGAGACGTAGTCGGCGTCCTCGGTGAAGCGGGAGCCGTAGGCCGCGCCGTCTCCCCTGCCCCAGTCTTGGAGCAGTTTCTCGAAGAGGACGCGGATGGCCGCCTCGTCGGCGGAGCGGTTCGCGGGTCTCTCGCTGCATCGGTGCTGGTCGGTCATCGGGTCGAGGGTCCTTTCCGTTCGGAAGGGTGGCCAGGGTCCCTGCGTTCGGGACCCTCCCCGCAGACTCGACCTGCTATCCTTGTGAGTGGATGCTCCGGCCAGCGGTCTCGTCCTGCGGGATCTGTTCGGCTCGGGGATCACACCCCCGGCGAGGTGTTGCCGCACCTCTGGCCGGGGGTCTTCTCGCGTCAGATCATCCAGCGTCCTCCTCACCCGTCTTCCCGCCAGGCCCGGCGTGGTACGCCTCCCACCCCCGTAGCCCGTCGAGCGTGCCGCTCTCTATCTCGCGGACGAGCTCGCCAACCCACCGAAGCTCCGCCTCCCGCAAGACCAGCTCGTGCTCGGACTCGACGAGGAAGAGGCGGGGGACGCTTTGCCCGGCGACCTCGTCCAGACGCTCATGCATCTCCCGTATCTCCTCCTCAAGTAGCCGCATCCTCTCCCGCAGCAGCGTCGTCGTCTCTTTGGGGGACAGCGCCGCCATGAACGAGAGACCGGCGGCGAACTGGGTGTACTCCTTGACGGGCTCCCGGATCAGCTCGCGCAGCCAGCCGAGGAACTCGGCACGTCCCTCCTCGGTCAGCTCGTAGACGGTCCGCTCCGGGCGACGGCCCTCCCGAACCGTCGAGAGCGGGGAGATAAGCCCCTCCCGCTCCAGCGCCCCCACCACCGAGTACAGCGAGCTGTACCTGAGCCTCACCGCCTCGTGCTTGCCGCGCTCGCGCATCGTCGAGACCATCTCGTAGGGGTGCATCGGCCGCTCGTACAACAGCGCCATCACCGCCAGCGCCAGCGGGTTGGAGACCTTCCTCTTCGCCATCTCACTCCATATAGTCTGTTTCGACTAATCGAGATGAACTATACTCGGAGGCGTGGACGGCGTCAAGGGCTCTATGGGGCTGTCTCGGGACTCCCTACTGCGCCAGGTAGCCGCCGTCCACGGGCAGTATGGCGCCCGTGACGAACGAGGCATCGTCGGAGGCGAGGAAGAGGATGGCGTTGGCGACCTCCTCCGGCTCGCCGAGGCGTCCGATGGGATGCGCCTCGCGCATGGGGGCGACGTAGTCCTCCGGGAGGGTCCTCACGGCCTCGGTCCGGATCGTGCCGGGGGCCACGGCGTTCACCCGGATGCCGCGGTCGGCCCACTCGACGGCGAGGTGCCTGGTGAGGCCGGAGGCGACGAACTTGGCGGGGCCGTAGGTGGCCTGGTTCTTCTGGCCGGCGAGCCCCGAGATAGAGGAGAGGCACACGATGGAGCCGCCGGGCGGCTCCTGGCGCAGCATCTCCTCGATGGCGTACTTGCAGGTGAGGAACATCCCCCTGCCGTCCACGGCCATCACGCGGTCCCAGTCCTCGGGCGCCGCCTCGACGACGTTGTTCAGGGGGATGACGCCTGCGTTCGCGACGAGGACGTCTATGCGCCCGAAGCGTCCGACGCAGGCGGAGATCATGGCCCGCGCCTCCTCCGGCACCGAGACGTCGCCGACGACCGCCTCGATTCCGGGGCCGCTGCCCTCGAGCCGCCCGCGCAGCGCCTCGAGGCCGTCGGCGTCCACGTCGGTAGCGACGAGGCGCGCCCCCTCGCGGGCGAAGAGCTCGGCCGTGGCGCGGCCTATCCCCTTCGCCGCCCCGGTGACGACCGCCGCCTTCCCCTCGAGCCGCCCGAGACCCCTCTCCACGCGCCCCTCCTACTCTCCGCCGTGGTATCCGTCGTCGGCGGCGGGAGAGACCCCGACGCGCTCCTTCGCTTCGAGAGAGCCCCCGAAGGGAACGAAGTATCCCTCCTCGTCGAAGGCCATATCGCGCGGGCCCTCGACCACCTCCACGCCGCCGCCGGCGAGGGCCTCCTCCAGCAGGTTCTCCGAGAGGTAGAGATCGCGGAGGTGCAGCGTGTTCGGGATGCGGACGAGGCGGGTCTCCTCCGGCGGGACGCCCCAGTTGCACCTCATGGCGGCCACGAGCGCCTCGCGGTCGCTCCCCATCACCATAGGTATCTTCGCCCGCTCGACGAACGTGCTGGTGAGGACGTTCTCGTTCATGGCGCGGAAGTCGATCTTCTCGAAGAGCCTCCTCGTGGTGAAGTCGGCGAGGCCCACGCCCAGGGCGTTGCCGTGGGAGGCCTCGCTGACGTCGCTCACGATGATGTACTTCGCCCTCGGGCTCTCCGGCTCCTCCACCCCGAGGATGCGGAAGCGTCCGATCACGTTCGTGTCCATCCCCGTGCCGCTGTAGTTCTTGCCGAGCTCGTCCACGAAGAGCACGTCCATCTCCTCGACGGGGAGCTTCGGCATCAGCCGTGCCGACTCCTCGAGGAGCTCCGCCTCACGCTCGGGGATGCGCTCGGGCGGTATAGCCTCGATCACCGCCGTCTCCTCGTAGGCGTTCTCGACGAGCCCCACGCCGAAGAGCACCTTGCCGGAGGCGAGCACCGCCTTCCCGGCCTCGACCATGTGGTCCCGGATGCCGGGGACGCCGTGGGCGTGCAGGGCGAGGGCCTGCGCGTGCTTGCCGAGCCCTATGGAGGCCATCTTCAGGAGCCCGCTCTCCACGCCCGCGTGGAAGTCCGTGTGCCGCTTTATGCGGTTCACAAGCACCACCCCGTCCGCCTCCGAGGCGATGCGGTCCATAAAGACCGGGACCCCGCGCTCCGTCCGCCCCAGCTCGACGACCTCCATCGAGGAGCGGATGGGCGCCCCGACGTAGCCCTCCGTAACGCCTAAAGAAGCGAGGATCTCCACCTGCCCCTCCGCCGTCGCCCCGCCGTGGCTGCCCATCGCCGGCACGATGAAGGGCTCGGCCCCGGCCTCCTCGAGCAGCGAGACCAGCGAGCGCAGGACCTCCGCGATGTTCGAGATACCGCGGCTGCCCGCCGTTATCGCGACGCTCGTCCCCGGCTCTATGCGGGCCTTTATCTCTGCCCTGCCCAGCTCCTCCCGGAGCGCCCCCTCCACGCTCCCGACGCGCGGCCTCGGGAACTCCTGCCTGACCCTGACCACCCTGGGAAGATGCATCTCCTAGCTCCTCTCCTCGGATCCCGCAAGCTCCCGCGCCAGCGCGAGAGCCGCCTTCATGCTCGAATGGTCGGCCTTCCCCGTCCCGGCGATGTCGAAAGCCGTGCCGTGGTCCACGCTCGTTCGGAAGAACGGCAACCCCACCGTCACGTTCACCCCCGTCTCGAAGCCCAGGAGCTTTATGGGGATGTGCCCCTGGTCGTGGTACTGCACCACCACGATGTCGAAGCGCCCCGCTCTCGCCTGCGAGAAGACCGTGTCCGGCGGGTGCGGCCCGCTCGCCTCGATGCCCTCCTGCCGCGCCCGCTCGACGGCGGGCCTTATCTTACCGGCGTCCTCTGCGCCGAAGAGGCCGTTCTCGCCGGCGTGCGGGTTGAGACCGGCGACGGCTATGCGGGGGCTCTGGATCCCGATGCGGCGCATCGCGGAGTCGGCGAGCCGGATGACCGTCAGCTCCCGCTCCGGCTCGACGAGCTCTATGGCCTCCCGCAGAGAGACGTGGGTGGAGACGTGGATGACCCGAAGCGCCGAAGGCGCGGCCTCCGCGACGAGCATCATCGCGTAGTCGCGGGTACCGGTGAGGTCGGCCAGGATCTCGGTGTGCCCCGGGTATCTGTGCCCGGCGAGGTGCATCGCCTCCTTGTTCAGGGGAGCGGTGACGACCGCCGCCACCTCTCCCGCGAGCGCCAGCTCCGTCGCCTGCCTCACGTACCGGAAGGCTGCGTCCCCGGCGCGGGCGTCCAGCTCGCCGAACGGCAGGTCCTCAGGCAGCCCGCCCTCCTGCAGGAGGTCCACCGCGCCCTCCTCGAAGCGGGCCTCGGCGGGAGCGGAGACCACATTGACGCGCAGCGGGAGGCCGAGAAGCCGCGCGGCGCGCTCCATGATGGCCGCGTCGCCGACCACGACGGCGCGGTTCTCCCGCGCGAATCCCTCCTCGGCAAAGGTCTTGGCGATGATCTCCGGCCCGATCCCGGCCGGATCCCCCATCGTCAGCGCCACGAGCGGCGCTATCACGCTCCCTCCTCTCCTCGCAGGACGCGCACGGCGCGGAGCAGGGTCTCCGGTCCCCCGAAACCACCGGCCTTCGTGACCACGGGGTAGAGGCGGGGCCCCATCATGACCCCCACCGGCACGCCCGGCTCCACTTCGCTATCCAGAAGAATACCCCGCCCGCCGAGCCGCCGCGCCACGCCGAGCGCCGTCTCCCCGCCCGTCAGGACGAGAGCGTCGAAGCACCCTTCCAGGCTCCCGGCCACGCCCGAGAGCGCCCGTATCACCTCCCGCGGGTCCGCCTCGCCCGCCGGGGGGCCGAGGACCGCCGTTCCCCCGGACTCGAGCGCCGCACGCGCTACGCCGCTCGCCGCGCCGACGTCCGGAGCCTCCACCGTGACCCCCTCGACGTCCGGTTCGGCGAGCAGGCGCTCGCGCTGCTCCCGGGCGACCCCGCTCGCGCTGCCGACGACGACCAGCACGCGCCGCGCCGGGACGGGACGGACGCCGGCCTCCCCCGGACGCGGACCGGGGTAGACGCGACCGAGGGCGAGCGCCAGGCCCGCGGAGCCGGCCCACAGGACCTCCGACGGGTTCGGGACCGCGTGCACGAGGGCCTCGAGGTGGGCATCCTCCTCCGCGTCGGCGACGACCCAGCGGCTCGCCGCGAGGGCGCGGCGGACGCGGTTCGGGTCCCCGAGGTCTCCGGCGCCGAGGAGCGAGACCGGACCGTTCGCGCGGAGGATAGACGCCAGGTCGCTCTCCGTGACGGGGGTGCGCGGGTCGCGGGCGAACTCCGTCCGGTGCACGGGGACCCCGTGGAGAAGCTGCACGCCGCCGCGGGTGATGCGTCCCGCCGCCGGGAAGGCGGGGGCGACGACGGCGACGCGGCGGCCCGTCGCCTCCAGGGCCGCCTCCATCTCGGCGGCCACCGGACCGCGCAGCGTAGAGTCCAGCTTCTTGAGGACGATACCGGCGTCCCCGAGCCCGCCCGCCGCCTCCGCGACCCGCTCCCGGGCGAGGCCGGGCACAAGCTGGCGGGAGTCGGTGTCCGCGACGACGGCATCGAGATCGTCCGGCGGAGGCGCTCCCGGGAAGACCACGGCGGTGCGGTAGCCGGCACGCACGAGCTGCACGCCCGAATCGCAGGCGCCGGTCAGGTCGTCGGCTATGGCGGCCAGGCGCATCGTCAACCTCCTGAGGCCGGGATCCAAACATAGCATGGACCGGCGTGCAAAGACGACACAATGCTTCCGTTTGACACGCAACATGGCTTTCCATATGATGCGCCGAAGGGTAGATAGGAAACGATTTCGGGAGGGTGAGGCGCGTGGCCGAGACCGCAAGCCGCGAGGGGAACTATGCATCAGAGATACCCAGCAGGAACCTACCGCCGGTAGAGTACCGGGACCTGCCGGAGCCCAAGAGGTTCGGCCAGGTAGTCGGGGCGAGCGTCATCATTCTGGCGACGGCCATAGGATCGGGGGAATTCGTGCTGTGGCCGTACATCACCTCCCAGATCGGCTTCGCCTTCATGTGGGGAGCGATGGTCGGCTTCCTGATCCAGTACTTCATCAACATGGAGATCGAGCGCTACACCCTGGCGACGGGCGAGACGGCGCTCACCGGGTTCTCCCGCTACTGGAGGCCATGGTGGTGGCTATTCATAATCTTCGCCCTCTGTCAGAACTTCTGGCCCGGCTGGGCGACCGGCTCGGCCACGACCCTCTCGTTTGCGCTCGGGCTGGGAGAGAACGCCCCGATAGTTCCCATCACGGTCGCGGCCCTCATAGCGATCGGCATCACGCTTACGGTTTCGCCGGTGGTCTACCAGGTCGTCGAGAAGATACAGTCTGTGATGGTCGTCCTGATCATGGTGTTCGCCGTCGCGGCGATCTTCATGGCGACGAGCGCCGGCGACTGGGGAGACCTCGCCACCCAGACCGTCACAAACGTCGGGCGCATCCCGTTCGGCCAGGAGGGTCTGGGCATCGCGCTGCTGCTGGGCGCGCTGGCGTTCGCGGGCGCCGGTGGGGCGAACAACCTGGTACAGAGCAACTACATCCGGGATAAGGGCATGGGGATGGGAGCACGCATCCCCAACATCGTCTCTCCGCTGACGGGCGAGGAGATCGCCGCGCCGGGCACCGGCTACTTCTTCCCGCAGACCGAGGAGAACCTGAGAAGGTGGCGCGGCTGGTGGCGGGTAGCCAACATCGAGCAGTTCGTCACCTTCTACGTTGTCGGCGTCGTCTCCCTCATAATCTTCTGCGTCCTCGCCTACGCCCTGTTGCCTGTGGGCCAGGTCGAGCAGCAGGACTTCGCCTTTATCCAGCTCGAGGGCCAGAGGCTCAGCGAGGCCATAGCCCCGTGGTTCGGTACCGCCTTCTTCCTGGCGGGCACGGTGGCGCTCTTCTCGACCAACCTCGGCATCATCGACTACACGTGCCGCCTGATCGCCGACCAGCTCAAGGTCAACGCACTCAGGGAGAGCGAGTTCTGGACGGAGAGCAAGATCTACGCCGCCTTCGTCTGGACCATGATAACCGTCGGCTCGACGATCCTGATCTCGGGCCTGGAGCAGCCGCTCGTCTTGCTGGTGATCGCCTCCTCGATAGCCGGCGTGATGATGTTCATCTACTCGGGGCTCCTGATACAGCTCAACCGCAACCTCCCGGGCGAGCTGAAGCTGCGCGGCGTACGGCTGGTGGTGATGGTGATCTCGTTCCTGTTCTTCGGGTTCTTCTCGGTGATCCTGATCTACGACCAGATAGTGAACAACGTTCTCGGCGGAGGATAAGTACAGGGGTGCTGAAGCAGCTCTGGCTGAAGATCCTGCTGGCTCTGTTTATCTGGGCCGCCCTTCTGGCGGCCTATTTCTCTTTCGTGGCGCTCACCGGGTAGTCCGCTTCTCGCCGCGTGCCTCCGAGAGCTCCCGGCTAGCCGCCCGGCCGAGGAGCGTGGCGTCCGTGGCGACGGTGACCATATCGAAGCCCGCCTCGGCGTGCCGCCGCGCCCACTCCCCCGAACCGGAGTGGATGCCCGCGGCGATGCCGGCCCCCCGGCACGCCTTCTTTATCCGCTCCACCGCCGCGGCGTGCTCCGGGTGCTCTATCTCCAGCGTCGGGGGCAGGCCGAGCGAGAGGGCAAGGTCGGAGGGACCTATGTAGATGCCGTCGAGGCCCGGCGTCGCCGCGATCTCCTCGATATTCTCGAGCCCTTCGCGCGTCTCGACCATCACGAAACAGAGGACGTCTCTGTCCAGCTCTTCGGGCTCCTTAGAGCCGAGCATGACCGAGGCCCTCACCGGGCCGTAGGAGCGGTTGCCGCGCGGGGGGTAGCGGCAGGCCGCGACCGCGCGGGCGGCCTCCTCCGCGCTTTCGACGAGAGGTACGATCACGCCTAAAGTGCCCGCGTCGAGGACCTTCGTGATCCCGGCCGCATCGTTGGCCAGCACCCGCGCGATCGGCGCCGCGCCGGCCGCCCCGACTGCCGCCAGCATCGGCACCATCGAGTCGTGACCGGCGAGACCGTGCTGCAGGTCCACGCAAACGTAGTCCGGCCCGGCGGCCGCCAGCACCTCCACCCCGAACGACCCCGGCATCACCGACCACAGGCCGAACGCCGTCCGTCCCTCGACCCACGCTTCCCTGATCCGGTTCACTGCCCCACCAGGACCACGTGCACGTCGCCGGGGCCGTGCATCCCCACCACCAGCGACATCTCGATGTCACCCGAGCGGCTCGGCCCGGTGTGGAAGCAGACGTTGGCCGGGAGGTTGCCGCCGGCGTACCTCCCGATCGCCTCGGACACCGTGCCTAGCACCCTGTCGGCGGACAGCACAGCCACGTAGGTCGGCGGCAGCAGCGTCACCGAGCGTCCCATGCCCGGCCCCCCCTCGAGCACCAGGCTCCCCGTCTCGGCTATGCCCCACGCAGCCGTCGAGAGCCCGACGTCCGCCCGCGAGGCGACACCCCGGAAGTCCCCGAGATCGCGCCACACCACAACCTCCACTCCCGCCTCGGCGAGCGGCCCATCCACACCCAGCTCTTCCAGCTCCTCGACGTCCCAGCGCAGGAGGAGCCTCGCACCCCTCTCGCGCGCGATCTCGACGACGTGGTCGCGGGCCTCCTCGGAATTTCCGGCGCGGACACCGTGTCCGCCGAGCGCCTCCAACTCCGCAAGAAAACGCGCGGGCGGGTCCTCTATCGGCTCGGGCTCACGAGGACCGTCCCGGCGCGTCCAGACAGAGTCGGGAGCGTGCGTCGGCTTGTAACGCCCGGCGCGAGTGCGGTGCCGGATCCTCTCCAAAAACTCCGCGCGGTCGCTCACCGGATCCCCTCCCGCCACAGCTCGTGGAAGCTCTTCTCCGCGAACGGCGGCAGCTCGCGCGAGCCCGTCCACGCGCCGAGAGGCCCGGGGAGGCGTCCGGCGAGTCCGCCCCTGGCGAGCGGCTTCTGGGCCGCGCGGCCGGCCTTCGCCCCGATCTGCAACAGCCTCGGGCTCCGCGCCGCCTTCTCGAACGCTTTGAAGGCGAGGCCCTGTGAGCGGCCGGCGATGCCCTCCTCAACCTGGCGGTTGCGGAGCTTCAGGAGCAGGTCATGCAGCGGGATGCCGACCGGGCACGCCTCCCAGCACGCACCGCACAGGGAAGAGGCGTGAGGCAGATCCTTCGCCTCCCTGTCACCCTTGAGGAGCGGGGTTATAACGGCGCCTATCGGACCGGAGTAGGTCGAGCCGTAGGCGTGGCCGCCGGTCTGGCGGTAGACCGGGCAGACGTTCAGGCAGGCCCCGCAGCGGATACAGTAGAGCGCCTCCTCGAACTCCGTGCCGAGCAGCTTCGAACGGCCGTTGTCCATCAGGATCAGGTGGAACTCCTCCGCCCCGTCCAGTTCGCCCTCGCCCCTCGGTCCCGTGATGAAGTTGGTGTAGACCGTGATCTTCTGCCCAGTCCCGCTCCTGCCGAGGAGTTGCACGAAGACCTCCAGGTCCTCGAAGCGCGGGACGAGCTTCTCTATGCCCATCACGACCACGTGCACCGGCGGGACGCTGGTGACGAGCCTCGCGTTGCCCTCGTTGGTGACCGTCGCCACCGTGCCGGTCTCCGCGACGCCGAAGTTCGCGCCGGTGATCCCGATGTCCGCCGCGAGGAACTTCTCCCGGAGACGCCTGCGGGCGAAGGCGCCCAGGGCGGCCACGTCGGGCGGCAGCTTTTCCCCGGCCACGCCGGAGAGGACCTCCGCGACCCGGCGGCGGTTCATGTGCAGGATCGGACCGACGATGTGCGAGGGGGTGTCCCCGGCGAGCTGGGCGATCCACTCCCCGAGGTCGGTCTCCACGATCTCCAGATCGAGATCCGCGTAGTCCTCCTCCAGCCGGCGGTTTAGCTCTATCTCCTCGGTCGCCATGCTCTTGGACTTGGTGATGAGCTTCGCGCCCTTCCTGCGCGCGAGCTCCCCGACGTAGCAGACCACGTCCTCGCCGGTGTCGGCGAAGAAGACGTTGCCGCCCCGAGCCTCGACGGCCTCGGCCATCCGCGCGAGGTAGCGGTCGAGGTTCGCCATCGTCTCCTGCTTTATGTGGTACGCCCGGTCCCGAAGCTCCGGCGCGTTCGGGAGCTCCGCGAGCACCGCGTTACGGCCCGCGACGGACTTCCTGGTGAAGAGCTCTATGGCGTCGTGCAGCTCTCTGTCCCGCGCCGCCCTGCCTCCGCGCTCGTCGAAGCCCTCGACCGGGCTCTCGATGCCCTCGCGGCGCCGGTCCGTGGTGTCGCGCTCGCGAGCGGGCTTTCTCGTCTCCATCTACTCGCCCCTCTCCGGGTCCAGGATCTGGGCCAGATGGTACACGCGGGTGTCGCGCCCGGTGCGCCGGAGCCTGCCGCCCAGGTGCATCAGGCAACTCGAGTCGCAGGAGACCACGGTGTCCGCCCCGCTACGCTCGAGCGCCCTGATCTTCTCGTCCGCCATCGCGGTGGAGACCTCGGGCATCTTGACGGAGAACGTCCCGCCGAACCCGCAGCAGAGCTCTTCGTTCTCCCAGTCCACGAGATCCAGTCCCTCCACGTTCCCGAGCAGCTCCCGCGGCTCCTCGAGCACCCCGAGCTCCCTGCGCTGGTGGCAACCGCAGTGGAAGACCGCCCTACCCTCATACCGGGCGCCCAGCTCCCTCGCCCCGAGCACGTTCACCAGAAAGTCCGAGAACTCGCGGACGCGGCTGCCCAGCGCCTCCGCGCGCCGCCGCTCGTCGGGCAGGTTCTGGAAGAGGAACGGGTAGTAGTGTGAGACCATCGTGGTGCAGGAGCCGGAGGGGCAGACGACGTGGTCCCACCGCTCGAAGACATCCATGAAGCGGCGAGCCATCGCGCGAGCCTCGTCGAAGTAGCCGGAGTTGAATGCCGGCTGGCCGCAGCAGGTCTGGCCCTCGGGGTAGACGACCTCGCAGCCGAGCCTCCTTAGGACGCGGACCACGCTCACCCCGACCTCCGGACTGACGAGGTCCACGAAGCACGGTATGAACAGGGCTACCCGCAAAGCTCCCTCCCATACATAGCCTGAAGGGCAGTATAGCAACGAGGATCGGCGCACAACTGTAGAATGGGAGGCGGAAAGCGCTTCGGGGGGTGACGAGCTGTGCAGACCAGGGATCCGGTCCGGGAAGAGATCGCGGAGCTCCTGAGCGAGGTACGGTTCCCGCGCGTGGCGCTCGTGGAGCACGACATGCAGACGCCGCCGGCGCTCCCGGACCTCGAGGGCGCGGTGCGCGAGGCGCTGCGGGAGGTGGAGCTGCCCACGGGCTCCGTCGCGATAGGCGTCGGCAGCCGGGGCGTGGCGCGGGTCGGGGAGGTCGTCGCCGCGCTGGTCGAGGCTCTCAAAGAAGCCGGCGCCTCCCCGTTCGTGGTCCCGGCGATGGGCAGCCACGGCGCCTCGACGGCTGAGGGGCAGGCCGAGGTGCTGGCGCACCTCGGGGTGAGCGAGGAGCGGGTCGGCTGCCCGGTGCGGGCGACGATGGAGGCCGTCGAGATCGGGGAGACCCCCGCGGGCGTGAAGGTCTACATGGACCGCTTCGCCTACGAGGCCGACGCGGTGGTCGTCGTCAACCGCATCAAGCCGCACACGGCTTTTCGGGGCGAGGTGGAGAGCGGCCCGACGAAGATGCTCGCCATCGGGCTCGGCAAGCAGCGGGGGGCGCACTCGATCCACGCCGCGGGGTGGGGCGAGATCCACCACACCATCCCGGAGGCCGCCCGCGTCGCCGTCGAGACAGGGAAGGTAGCCTTCGGGCTCGCGGTGCTCGAGAACGCCGACGAGGAGCCCTGCAGGGTCGCGGCGATACCGGCCCGGAGGCTGGAGGAAGCGGAGGCGGAGCTGCTCGAGGAGGCCAAGAGGAACCTGGCGCGGCTCCCGTTCGGGGAGATAGACGTGCTGGTGGTGGACGAGATCGGGAAGAACATCAGCGGCGACGGCGCCGACCCCAACGTGACGGGGCGCTACCCTACTCCTTACGCCTCCGGCGGTCCGTCCGTCGAGCGGATGGTCTTTCTGGACCTCACCGAGGAGACCGACGGCAACGCCAACGGGGTGGGGCTCTCGGACGTGATCACCTCCCGTCTCGAACGGAGGATGGACCGCTCGGCCACCTACATGAACGCCCTGACCTCCACCGTCCCCGACACGGTGAGGATACCGATGGTCATGGAGAGCGACCGGGACGCCATCGCCGCCGCACTCCTCATGTGCGCCGGGATCGAGCCGGAGCGGGCCCGCATCGTGCGCATAGAGAACACCCTGCGGCTGCGCCGGATCCAGGTCTCCGAAGCCCTGCTCGGCAAGGTCGAGGCCAACCCCAGGCTGCGCGTCGTCGAGCCTCCACGGCCCCTGCGCTTCGACGAGGACGGCACCCTGATCTAGCGCCCCAGAGGGAGGCGTCTCCCGGCGCTCAGCGGCTCCGGGTGACGAGCCCGGCGTCCAGCCTCCCGACGCTCGACTGTCCGCAGAGCGCCATCGCAAGCTCCAGTTCCCCGCGCAGCAGCTCCAGCACGCGCCGGACGCCCTCCGCCCCGTCCACGGCGAGCCCCCAGAGCACCGGGCGGCCGACGAAGACGGCCCGCGCGCCGAGGGCCAGGGCCTTCAGGACGTCGGTGCCGCGCCGCACGCCGCCGTCGAGGTAGACCTCTGCGCGCCCGCCGACCGCCTCGACGACCGCGGGCAGCGCCTCTATGCTCGCCGGTGCGCCGTCGAGCTGCCTGCCGCCGTGGTTGGAGACGACTATGCCCGCCGCCCCGTGCTCTGTGGCGAGGGCGGCGTCTTCGGGGTGGAGGATGCCCTTTAGGACGAGGGGCAGGGAGGAGATCGAGCGCAGCCATCCCACGTCCTCCCAACCCAGGGCGGCGGGCGCGAGATCCTCTTCCCCGGCCTCGCCGTCGATGCTCGCCGCGTCGGCACCCGGCGGCAGAGAGGCGGCGACGCGCAGAAAGCGCTCCTTGCGGCCCCACCTCGGGGAGTCCACGGTGAGCACGAGAGCCCGGTATCCGGCGCGCTCGACCCTCCGCACGAGGCGCTCGGCGAGGGCGCGCGAGCGGTAGACGTAGAGCTGAAACCAGAGCGGCCCCCTTGCGGAAGCGGCGATCTCCTCCAGGTTGCGCGATGAGACGGTGCTTACGGCCATGAGCGTCCCGGCCCCGCCTGCACCCCGGGCGCTCGCACACTCACCCTCCGGGTGCGCCAGCCCGTGCACCCCCATCGGGGCGACCAGGACCGGCACCTCGACCGGCGTCCCGAGCACGCTCGTGCACAGGTCGGGAGCCGCGACGCCGCGCAGCACCCGCGGCACCAGCCGCAGGCGCTCGAAGGCCGCCCGGTTCTCCCGCAACGTGACCCCGTCCTGAGCACCGGCGCAGAGGTACGCCCAGGCCGCGGGATGCAGCCGCTCGCGGGCGAGCGGCTCATAGTCGAGGACGTTGAGTGGCTCCATGACCGGGATCCTACAGGCCCGGCGGCCGGCCCGCGCCCCTACACCGGCTCGCTCATCGGCCGCATCACGAAGCGCAGCGTGCGCAGCTGTGGGTCCTGCCGCAGCGCGAAGACGATCGCCTCGGCCACCTGCTCCGCGCTCATCATCTCCTTTAGCTCGGGCATGTCCGGCGTCCGTCCGGCGCCGAAGGCGAACTCGGTGGCCACGCCGCCGGGGCACATCGCCGTCACCCGGACACCCTTCGGGCGCAGCTCGTGGTCGAGGGCCTCGGCGAATCCCACCTGCGCGTGCTTGCTCGCGCAGTAGACGGACTCGTTCGGCAGGCCCTTCAGGCCCGCGACGGAGGCCACGATCACGAGGTCCCCTCCCCCGTCCAGGAGCGCCGGCAGCGCCGCCCGCACCGAGTAGACGGTGCCGCGCGCGTTCGTGTCCAGCATCTCGTCTATCTGCTCCGGCGAGAGGTCCAGGAGCTCCCCGTAGGCCCCGACCCCCGCGTTCGCGACGAGGCCGTCGAGCCCGCCGAAGCGTCCGGCGGTCTCCGAGATGAGGCGCTCGCAGTCCTCGTAGGCGCGTACGTCGCACCTCACGGCGACCGCCTCGCCCCCGGCCTCCCGGACGCGGCGGGCTACTGCCTCCAGCGCCGACTCGTCCCTGCCGCCGAGACCGAGCCTGCAGCCCTCCCTCGCCAGCGCGAGCGCCGTCGCCGCCCCTATGCCGCGGCTCGCTCCGGTAATGGCGAAGATTTTTCCCTCCAGCGTTTGCATGGATCCACCTCCACGAGAAGGAGGCCGCGCCCCGGGGCGCGGCCTCCTGACGGATCTTGCCCTAACCCTCCGGAGTCTCGGTGGGCGGGTTCTCGCAGCTCGGGTTGAGGACGCGCTGGACCTCCGGATCGTCTATATTCTCCCGGGTGACCAGGGTGGCGCCCGTG
>JBFLXF010000003.1:0-17694 GCA_040757515.1 Actinomycetota bacterium | reverse complement strand
AGCTCGGCGTGGGGCAGCGGGTACGTCCCCTCGTGCTCGACCGGGTTCTGCGTCGCCAGTACCCCGAACGGCTGCGGAAGCCGCCGCGTCTGGCCGTCAACCGTCACCGAGCCCTCCTCCATCGCCTCGAGCAGCGCGCTCTGGGTCTTGGGGGATGCGCGGTTGATCTCGTCCGCCAGCACGACGTTCGCGAAGACCGGCCCGGCCCAGAACTCGAAGCGCCCGGTGCCCTGGTTGTAGACGTTGAGCCCGGTGACGTCGGAGGGCAGGAGATCCGGCGTAAACTGTATGCGCCTGAACTCCGCCCGGATGGAGCGCGCTATGGACTTCGCAAGGAGCGTCTTCCCGACGCCGGGCACGTCCTCTATGAGGACGTGCCCGCCCGCGAGCAGGGTCGCGACCGCCAGAAAGATGCTCTCCCGCTTGCCGGAGACCGCCCGCTCGACGTTGGCGACTATGCGGCCCACGTTCTCCGAGAATCCTGCGTAATCCAAAGAAGCTCCGCGAGTTGTCCGCCGACGAAACCCGATTATAGCAAGGGGTCAACCGCTGCCCGCCCTCGCCGTGCGCGGCCACCCCGCCCGCGCTACGCTACCCGGAGAACCGACCGGAGGAGGCCCCATGAACGTGACTCGACGGCCCTCGGGACCGCGAACCCGGCTGTGCGACCTGCTCGGCGTCCGCCACCCCGTCGTTCAGGCCCCGATGGCCGGCGGCTGGACGACGCCGGCGCTCGTCGCCGCCGTCTGCAACGCCGGCGGGCTCGGTATGCTGGCCGCCTCCAGGGTGCCGCCTGAGAGGCTCCGCGAGGACATCCGGGCGGTGAAGGGGAAAACGGACGAACCCTTCGGCGTGAATTTCTTGCTGGCCGGCCCCGAGGGGGACGCGCGCGGCGCGGCGGAGGTCCAACGCTTCCTCGACCGCTTCCGCGGTGAGCTGGGCCTGCCGCCGGCGGAGACGCCCCCGATCCCACCGCCCTCACCGCTGGAGGAGCAGCTCGCGGTGGTCTTCGAGGAGGGCGTCCCGCTGCTCTCGGTGGCGCTCGGGGACCCCGGAGACCTCGCCGGACGGGCGCACGAGAGGGGGATGCTCTTCTCGGCGATGGCGACGACGGTGGAGGAGGCCGTCCTGGCGGCACGGAGGGGCGCGGACTTCGTCGTGGCGCAGGGGGCCGAGGCCGGCGGTCACCGCTCCACGTTCGAGGTAGGGCCGGGCGGCGAGGTACCGCTCGTGGGAACGATGGCCCTCGTGCCGCAGGTCGTGGACGCCGTGGAGGTGCCGGTCGTCGCGGCGGGCGGGATCGCGGACGGGCGCGGGCTCGCCGCCGCGCTCGCCCTCGGCGCGGAGGGGGTCCAGATCGGGACCCGCTTCCTGACGGCGAGCGAGAGCGGGGCCTTCCCCGCCTACCGGGAGCGTCTGCTCTCAGCCCGGGAGACCGACACGATCATCACCCGCGTCTTCTCGGGCCGCCCGGCCCGTGGCATCCGCAACCGGCTCGTGAGGGCGTGGGAGTGGGACGGCCCGGAGCCCCTCCCCTACCCGCTTCAGTCGCTCGCCGCCGGGGACGTCTATGCCGCGGCCCGCTCGCGCGACGACGGCGACTACGCCATGATGCTCGCCGGTCAGGCGACGCGGCTGCTCAGGCCAGGACAGAGCGCCGCTGAGATAGTCGAGGAGGTCGTCGCGGGCGCGCGGGCCACCATACGGCGGCTGGAGAGCCTCTCGGTCTAGGCCGTCGCCTCGCCCAGCAGAGGCTCGCCGTAGAACTGCTCGACGTAGCGGCGCTGCACCTCGTTGAGGCCGCGCGAGTACCAGACCATGACCACGTAGCGCGGCTCCTTGGGCGTCGTCTTGGGGTACATCCCGCACTCCATCGGAAGGCGGTTGCCCTTGCGCGCGTTGCACTTCGTGCAGGCGGTGACCACATTGTCCCAGGTGTTCTGGCCGCCACGCGAGATCGGCTTTACGTGGTCCCGGGTGAGCCTCTCGCGCCGGCCCAGCTCGTCGCGGTGCTTGCCGCAGTACTGGCAGCGGTAGTTGTCGCGGGCGAAGAGGATCGCATTCGTTACGTGGCGCCTGAGGCGCCGGGGTATCTCGACGTACTTGATGAGCCGGATCACGAGCGGGTACGGATACTCACTCTTCTCCGAACGGAAGCGCCGCTCCAGGTTCGCCTCGACGATCTCGGCCTTCTCGGAGACGACGAGGACGATCGCCCTCTTGACCGGCACAAGGGCCACGGGCTCATAGCTCGCGTTAAGCGTCAGGCACCGTGCCACGCCAGCATTCTAACATACCCGGATGCTTGCAAGCCCACAGACCGGCCGCATCCCACGCTTTAGCGCGAGCTTAACCTCCCTGTAACGCAACACCCCTAGTTCGCCGCGAAGTAGCCGCCCTCCGGCTCCCACCTCACCCCGAAGCGCGGCATCGGCGCGCTGTCCGCGAGCCTGCTTCGCGCCTCCAGAATGAGCCGCCGGAAGTCCTCGAATTCCTCGGGCGTGAACCACAGCGTCAGGTCGCCCTGGTGCAGCGCCACCTGCCCCATCGAGCAGCGCACCACCCGCGCCCGTGCGCCGCGCGCAAGCTCACCATAGCGCGCGGCGCTCTTCCCCGCCGCCTCCATCATCCGCGCCAGGTCTACGAAATCCCCGAGCGGGAGCCTGATCCCGAGAGAGCCCCACAGAAGACTCACCCTCCCGTCCGCCCCACGCACGGCCCTGTGCCGCACGCTGTACGCGCACAGAACCATAGCCTCTATCCCCGGGCCTTCGGCCAACAGATCCCGCCTTTCCGCACGTAAATGGGAGTCATTTGCAGCGGGTATCGTACAGGGGTGAGGAACCGGGATCAAGGGTAGCGGGCCCCTAACGCTTGCCGAGTTCGCTATCGAGCAGGAGGATGGCGGCTGAGTCCTCGCCGGCCATGCGGAGACGTTCGACGATCTCGCTCGCGGACTTCTCTTCCTCGACCTGCTCGGTGACGAACCAGTTCAGGAGCACCTGCGCGGGGTAATCGTTCTCCTGAGCGGAGAGATCGTAGAGGTCGTGGATATGGCCTGTGATCTCCTTTTCGTGCTCGAGTGCCTGCTCGAAGGCGTCGAGCGGCGAGCGGAAGGCGTGGGGCGGTTCGGCGATGGTCCGCAACCGCACCTCCTCGCCGCGGTCGAGCAGGAAGTCAAAGAACTTCAGCGCGTGCTCCTGCTCCTCCCCGGCCTGGCGGCGCATCCAGTGCGCGAAGCCCGGCAGATTAGCCGCCTCGAAGGAGCCCGCCATCGAGAGGTACAGATACGCCGAGTAGAACTCGCGCCCGATCTGCTCCTCGATCGCCTCTCTCACCGCCGCCTTCATCGGCGTCTGCGCTCTCTCGCCCATCTTCGCCTCTCTTCGTGCCCGGGAAACCTTGTCTCGAATCCTACTTTCGCTTCTTTCGCGGCGCAACATATTCCGGGATACCTGTGAAGGGATGCCTGCGAAGGTCGTTGGCGCTACAGGCATGCGCGGTCCTCTCTGCTGAGGTGGAGATCCAAACGAGTATATAATTCACTCGTTTGGAGGATGCGATCACGCGGGAAGGGCAGCATGATCGGGGTGTCGCTTGGCATGCTATCCCCGGATGGCGAGGCAGTTTGCAAGATTTGGATGCGGTTCTGAGGAATCTGGAGCCGCTGGGAGTGGGACGTTCCCGCTTCTGGCGATACGGGATGGCGGCCGCAATGGTGAGTCTCGCGCTGATCATCAGGATACCGCTGGAGTCCGTAACCGGCGATGAGAACCCGTTTCTGTTGCTGCTCGCCGCCGTGATGGTCGGCACGCTGCTCGGCGGGTTGGGACCGGGTCTGTTCGCCACGGTGTTGGCGGCCCTGGCGGTCTACTTCCTGTTGCTTCCTCCGGCCTACTCGTTCCGGGTGGAGCACCTCGACGAGTTGCTGGGTCTCGGGCTCTTTGTCGTAGAGGGAGCGGTGATCAGCGCGCTGGCGACCGCGATACTGTTATCCAGGCAACGCACCCGAGCGGAGCGGGAAGCCGCGCGCCGGAGCGAGAAGCAATTCCGCTCGCTGGTGCACAACGCCCCTGAGATAGCCCTGATCCTCGACGAGAACGGCACCGTCGTCTACGAGAGCCCCGCGGTCGAGAGGGTGCTCGGGTACGCGCCGGAGGAGCGCGTTGGCAAGAACATCCGGGAGCTCGTACATCCCGCAGACGCAGATCTAGCCGCCGCCGCCTTCGCGGGTCGCCGCGGAGAGCCGGGACTGCGCTGGCCCTTCGAGTACCGCACCCCCGCCAGGGACGGCTCCGTACACCACTTCGAGGCCGTATGCACCGACCTGCTCGACGACCCGATGGTCGGCAGAGTAGTCTGCAGCATCCGAGATATCACCGAGCGCAAGCGGGCAGAGAAGGAGCTCCGGGAGAGCGAGGAGCGTTTCCGGGCGACCTTTGAGCAGGCCGCAGTCGGGATGGCCCACGTCTCCCTGGATGGGAGCTGGCTGAGGGTCAACGAGAGGCTGTGTGAGATCCTGGGCTACGATCGGGAGAGACTCCTCTCGGAGACGACCTTCCGGGAGATAATCTACTCCGGAGCCCCCGACGACTCCGGACAGACGCCGCTCGAAGACGGCAGCGGCTCGATGGAGAAGCGCTACATGCGCGAAGACGGCACCGAGGTTTGGTTGGACCTCACGGTCTCCCCGGTCCGCAGACCATCCGGGGAGATCGCCTACTTCGTCGTCGTCGTCGAGGACGCCTCCGAGCGCAAACGCACCGAGAGAGAGCTGCGCCACGGTCTGGATGTACTTCTCGCGCTGCGCGAGGCGGGCCAGATCCTCGGCTCCACCCTGGAGTTCGAAGAGATTCTGACGCGGCTGCTCAAGATCATGCAGGGCGTCTCGGGGCTTACCGCGGCGGTCATCAGCGTCCCGGACGAAGAGGGGCAGGTCCGCATCCAGCGCGCCGTGGGCCTCGAAGGGCTCTGGCAGCGGGCCCGCTACGCGCAGGAGGCCGAACGCGCCCGGCAGGAGGTGTTAGAGACCGGCGACTACAGGCTCTTCCGGCTGCGGCGGCCGGGGACGGAGGCCGGACACCTGGTCGGGCTGTGCATGCCGCTGCGGACGCGCGAGCGAATCGCGGGCGTGCTGGAGGCGTACGGCCCGGAGTCCCTGGCCGAGGACGACACGGTCGAATTACTCGGCAGTCTAGCGGCACAGGCCGCAAGAGCCCTGGAGAACGCCCGTCTCTACGGAGAGCTGGCCGAGCGCGAGAGGAGGCTGGCGGATCTGGTCGCCCGGCTCTTCGTGGCCCAGGAAGAGGAACGGCGCCGGGTCTCTTACGAGGTGCATGATGGTCTGGCCCAGGTAGCCGCGGCCGCCCACCAGCACCTGCAGGCATTCGCCCGCCGCTACCAGCCAGAGGGCGAGCGAAGCCGCAGGGACCTGGATCTGATCCTGCGCCTCGTCCGCCGGACGGTCTCCGACGCCCGGCAGATCATCGCCAACCTCAGACCCACGACCCTCGACGACTTCGGACTCGCGGCGGCCATCTCGTTCGAGGTGTCGCAGCTGCGGGACGAGGGCTACGAAGTCGAGTACGTCGAGGACATAGGGGAAGAGCGGCTGCCGCCCACGATCGAGATCGCCCTCTTCCGGGTGGCGCAGGAGGCGATCAACAACCTCAAGAAGCACGCTCAGACCCATCAAGTGAGGATCGAGCTTCGCAGGCAGACGGACGGGGGGAGGGAAGAGGTTCATCTCGTGGTCCGCGACCGGGGCCAGGGCTTCGACCCGTCCGAGATACACTCCGGCAGCGGTCCCGGCGAGAGAGTCGGGCTCGCCGGGATGCGGGAACGGGTCGGCATGCTGGGCGGCGACTTCGAGATCAGCAGCCGTCCCGGCGAAGGCACGACCGTGACCGTTTCGATACCTTTGCAGCCAGCGAAGATCCTGGCCGCGGCAGAGGAGGACTGACTTGAGGCACTCGGGAAATTCGGAGCAGCAGCCCCCAATACGGCTCGTCATAGTGGACGACCACGAGCTGGCCAGAGAGGGGCTGAAGGATCTGCTCTCCGATGCGCCGGACATCGAGGTCTTGGGAGAAGCCTCCAACGGTCGCGAGGCCATCCAGCTCTGCTCGCGCCTGAAGCCCGACCTGGTGATGATGGACGTCCGGATGCCGGAGATGGACGGTCTGGCCGCCACCCGCGAGCTGAAGCGCAGAGAGCCCAGGATCAGCGTACTCATGCTGACCATGCACGATAACCCGGAGTACCTGCTGGAGGCGCTCAAGGCCGGAGCGGCTGGATATGTGCTCAAAGACGCCGCCGAGGAGGAGGTGATCGGGGCGGTCAGACAGGTGCGCGAGGGAGAGTCCCCGCTGGACCCCAAGCTCGCCGCGCGGCTCCTGCGCCAGCTGGCGCAGGAGAGAGGAGTCTCCGAGATCGGGCGCAGCTCCAGCGCGGCCTCACTGGTCCAGCCGCTGACGCCCAGAGAGCTGGAGGTGCTGGAGTACATCAGGCTCGGCCTCACGAACCGTCAGATCGCCTCGGAGCTGGTGATCAGCGTCGGAACCGTCAAGAACCACGTGGAACACATCATCGCCAAGATGGGAGCCTCGGACCGCACCCAGGCGGTGGTCATGGCGCTCGAGATGGGAATCCTCGACCTCTCCGAGAGGTAGCGGTCCTCGAAGAGCCGGCGCGATTCGCCGCCGGTAAGATGTGCCGGTTGGCCGATGCGGCTGCCGCCTCGCGTACCTATGATGGAACGTCAATGGGCGAAAGGTCCCGAATGGAGCCAGCATCGGCACATCCTCGAACATACCCGTCTCCTCTCGGGATCTTCCCCGCAGATCGCGCGTGGTGATCGCCAACGAGCCCCGCGCCTACCGGGAGATCCTGGCCGAGACCCTGCGGGATCTTCGTCCGGAGGTGGACTTCCTGCTCATGGAGCCCGGTGAGCTCGCAGAGGCCATACCCCGCCTCAAGCCGGAGATAGTGATCTGCGAAGAGGCCTCCGCCGCTGTTCGCGAGGGCGCTCCGGTCTCTTTAGAGATATCATTCCAGCAGGGACCCCACGCCTTCCTGAACTTCCACGGCAGAAGATCCAGGATAGAGAACATCCAGCTATCGGACATTCTCTCTATCGTGGACGCGGCGATCGGACAGAGAGCGCCTCCGCCCTGAGAGAGCCCGGCCCAGGGAGCCTTCTCCGGGCCGGACGCTACCTAGCGGACGCTACCTAGCTACCGGTTCCCGGCCTCCACTCCCGTAGACAGTGCCGAGCGCCGGAACCACTCGATGGTTCTCTGGAGCCCCTCGCGAGCGGGAACGCGCGGCTCCCAGCCCAGAACCTCCCTGGCGCGGCTTATGTCCGGGCAGCGCTGCTTGGGGTCGTCTTCTGGCAGCGGCTTGTAGACCAGCGGGCTGTCCTTCCCGGAGAGCTCCACGATCATCTGAGCCACCTCTCTTACGGTGTACTCTTGCGGGTTGCCTATGTTTACCGGTCGCCACTCGCGGCTTCTGGCCAGCCGGATCACTCCCTCTATCAGGTCTTCTACGTACTGGATGCTTCTGGTCTGGGTGCCTTCTCCGTAGATGGTTATGGGCTCTGCCGCGAGCGCCTGGCTCATGAAGGTGGGGATCATGCGCCCGTCGTCGGGGCGCATCCTGGGGCCGTAGGTGTTGAAGATCCTCACTATGCGCGTGTCTACGCCGTGGTGACGCCGGTAGGCCATCGTGATCGACTCGGCGTAGCGCTTGGCTTCGTCGTAGACGCCTCTCAGGCCTACAGGGTTTACGTTGCCCCAGTACTCTTCGTTTTGCGGATGGACCTGAGGGTCTCCGTACACCTCGCTCGTTGAGGCCAGTATGAAGCGTGCTCCTTTGGCGCGCGCAAGGCCTAAAGAGTTGTAGGTCCCCAATGCTCCTACCTTGAGGATCGGGATGGGGATGCGCTCGAAGTCCGCGGGGCTCGCGGGTGAGGCGAAGTGGTAGATCTCTTCCAGCTCTGCTTGCGGGATGTGGATGTAGCTTGTGACGTCGTGGTCTACATACCAGAAGTCCGGATCGTCCTGCAGGTGCGCTATGTTGGCAAGCGATCCGGTCCTCAGGTTGTCCATGCACACAACCCGGTAGCCTTCGCCAAGCAGACGCTCGCAGAGGTGGCTCCCCAAAAACCCCGCTCCGCCGGTTACCAGCGCCAGCGGCTTTCTTCCTCTAGCCACGGCCAAAGCCCCTGTAGAGCAGCCCGGCCTCCCGCACCGCCAGCGGGTCCATGGCGTTCCTCCCGTCTACCAGAAGTCTTGGGGCCTCCATCAGCTCCCGAACGCGCTCCAGTTGGAGGGTGCGTATCTCTTCCCACTCGGTCACAACCACCGCTGCGTGCGCCCCCAGGAGGGCTTCGTAGGGGTCAAAGGATATCTTCAGGTGCTCACAGAGCCTCGCCGCCTGCTTGGCGCATACGGGGTCATACCCTACCACCCTGGCTCCAAGAGCGTGCAGCGCGGCGGCTATCTCCAGCGAAGGGGCCTCTCTAAGGTCGTCGGTGTTGGGCTTGAAGGAGAGCCCAAGGAGGGCTATGCGCTTGCCCTTGAGGGTGTGCAGCTCCTGCTGGAGCTTGGAGATCACACGCTTTCTCTGGCGGGAGTTGACCTCAAAGGTAGCATCCAGAAGCAGCGGCTCGTAGTCGTACTCGCGCGCGGTGGCCCTGAGGGCACAGAGGTCTTTGGGAAAGCATGAGCCACCCCAGCCTATCCCGGCCGAAAGAAAGCGCGCCCCGATGCGCCCGTCGAGCCCGATGCCGGCGGCCACGCTGCTCACATCGGCTCCCACCAGCTCGCAGATGGCGGCTATCTCGTTTATGAAGCTGATCTTGGTCGCAAGAAAGGCGTTGGCGGCGTACTTGATCATCTCCGCGCTCGCAAGGTCTGTGCTCACAAACGGTACCGCCACCTTCGGGCGTGGGTCCATCTCCGTGGGGAAGCTCTGCTCTATGATCGGCTCATACAGAGCACGCATGCGCTCTATGGCCGACCGGCAGCTACCCCCCACGACGATCCTGTCGGGAAACAGAGAGTCATAGACCGCAGAGCCCTCCCGCACAAACTCGGGGTTCGAGAGCACCACAAAGTCCCTGCCCTCCTCGGGCACCGGCAGGTTGGCCTCCTCGGCCCCATCCCGCACCAGCATCGAGACGTAGTCCCCGGCCCCAACCGGCACCGTGCTCTTGTTCACCACCACAAGAGGCTCCCCACGCGCCCTGCTGCCCCCCGCAAGCGCCCGGCCGATGCCCCTGGCCACCTCGGCCACGCGGGAGAGATCCGCAGAGCCATCGTCCCCTTGAGGGGTGTTTACCGCAATGAAGATCACATCAGAGCTCCCTACAAGAGCACAGAGCTCCCCTACACCCCAGAAAGAGAGCCTGCCGCCGCGGGCGTTGCGCAAGACCAGTTCCTCAAGCCCCGGCTCAAAGATGGGCATCCGCCCCTCCCGCAGCCCGCGCACGCGCTCCTCGTCCCTGTCTATGCACCTCACCCGGTGGCCTATGTGCGCCAGGCATGCTCCAGTAACCAGCCCCACATACCCGGTGCCTACCACCCCAACATCGAGCTTCTTGTTCAAGATTGAGTCTCCCTCTGGCCTTCTTCGTTCACCGCGCATCGCCCGGAGCGGTCTGAGCACGGGTTCTCTGTCTGCTCGACAGTATAGTAACCAACATGTCCACGTACTCCACTATCTGGCGTGCCGAGGCACGGAAGGCGGTCCTGGTGTGACCGTAGGGATCGGAGATCTCCTTCTGTCCGGTACCACCGCCGGCGTACTCCGGCAGGGTGAAGACCTTGTAGTCCGGGTCTCCAAAGATCCGGCGGATCTCCGCTGCGTGCTGGGTATTCATGGTCAGGACCAGGGCGGCATCTTCTAACATCCTTGCCTCTAGTTGCCTCGCGCGGTGCTCCCGCGTCCGGATACCCAGCTCCGCCAGAACGGCCCTCGCGTCGCCCGCCATAAGCTCACCTCGCAGAGCATGGAGCCCCGCGCTCTCGGCGCGAAGCGGAAGGCGCGCATCTTCTGCGAGCGTGTTGAAGATCGCCTCGGCCATCGGGCTGCGGCAGACGTTCGCCGTGCAGACGAAGAGAATCTTATTCATGGTTCCCTGCCGCATCCGCGCGACCGTAGAGGTCGTCGAGGCGAACGATGTCATCCTCGTCAAAGTCGCCAAAGGAGATCTCAAGCACCCTCACCGGCTCCCGCCGCTCTTCGGCCGCAGAGAGCCGGTGCACCGTCCCCCTCGGTATGTAGATCCTCTCTCCGGGTGTGGGCCTCAGGCTCTCCCCATCGAGCTCGACGAGCACCCCTTCATCGAGGGCCACCCACAGCTCGTCGCGTTTGTGGTGGTACTGGCGCGAGAGGACCCCGCCCGCAGCGACCGTTATGATCTTGACCGTGCACGGCAGGTTGTGCGTGTACTGTTCAAAGCGCCCCCACGGCTTCTCTACCGTCAGAGAAGGAGGAGCCTGGTTTAAGTTCTTTCCATCCATGACAGCGCCAGTTTAGACTATCAGGAGCGGGGTATGCACGCGCTATCGAGTCTGCGCGCTACAATGTCCGGGTGGATTTTACCGTCCGAAAGGAGGGGCGCGTTGCCCAGACTCGAGGTCGAAGGCGTCGGTACGTTCGACGTTGAGGAGGGGAAGCGGCTGGTCCTCGCCATAGAGGAAGACGCCGGGGTAGACATTCTCCACCGCTGCGGCTCCTACGCCAAGTGCACCACCTGCCGCGTCGAGTTCCTTGAGGGCGAGCCCGAGAAGATGACCAGGGCGGAGCTGGAGGTGTTGAAGAAACGGGATCTGCTCGGTCAGGTGCGCCTCTCATGCCAGTCCCTCTGCGACCACGACATGAAGGTGCGCGTCCTGATGACGGTATCCTCCACCGGGCTCGATGGTCCCGGTCCGAAGCCCGAACCCCAGATCACCCCTCCCCCAGAGTGGGTGGACAGACCCTCCTCCTGAGGCTCCCCGGCTAAAGCTTTTCCTCTCCGCGACCGACAACAGGCTCATGGGAGACGCGAGAGCCACCAGGGCCATGCCGACGCTCGGCCTGGCGGCGTGGTCAGGGCGCGTGCGGGGGCTTCTGGCGCGGATGACCGGGGTGGACCGGGACCTGCGGGAGTGCGAGAAGCGTTTCCGGCAACTGCTCGACCGCTCGGTAGACGCCATCTTTATTCACGACGAGAGGGGCCGTATCCTCGACTGCAACTCCGAAGCCTGCCGCTCCCTGGGCTACACGCGCGAGGAACTCCTGAAGCTCTCCGTCCGGGACTTCGCCACCAACCTCATCTCCGAAGAGGAGAAGAGGAGCGTCGGAGAGGAGACCCTCTGGCGGAGGGCGCTCTCAAGCGAGCCCGGTGTCGTAACAGGAATCCACCTCGGCGAGCACCGGCGCAAGGACGGCGCCACCTTTCCGGTCGAGGTCAGCGTCGGCGCCATAGACTACAGGGGGCGGCGCCTGATCGTGGCCTCCGCCCGCGATGTGACCGAGCGCGTGAAGCTCGAGGCCCAGCTCCGGCACCGGGCATTTCACGATGACCTGACCGGACTGCCCAACCGCGCGCTCTTCCTGGACCGGCTGGACCAGGCGTTCGCCCGCGCCCGGCGGGGCGGCGGCTCGGTAGCCGTGTTGTTCGTGGACCTCGACGGCTTTAAACAGGTCAACGATCGCTACGGACATGACGCCGGAGACGAGGCTCTCGTTGTGGTCGCGGGCTGGCTCAGGGAGTGCGTCAGGGCAGAGGATACCGTGGCGCGCTACGGCGGTGATGAGTTCACCGTCGTGCTGGAGGGCGTCGCCAACGAACCAGACGCCGTCCGCGTCGCCGAGCGCATTCTGCAGACGTTGCGAAGACCAGTCCGCCTGCGTGGCGGCGAGGCAAGGCTCGGAGCCAGCGTCGGCATCGCTCTCGGCTCCTCGCCCGGGACGGCTCCGGAGGACCTCATACGCCGCGCCGACGCGGCGATGTACCGGGCCAAGGGCGACGGCAGGTACGGCTACTCCGTCTACGGCAATCCCTGATCCCAGGCCTCAGCCGACATTCGGCACTACATCCTTCGCGAAGCGCTCGACCATCTCCGGCTCGTAGGCGACGCGCGGCAGGTAGACGATAAAGTACTGCGCGCCTGCGTTCACCAATGGTTGCAGGCGTTCTACCACCTCGTCCGCCGTGCCGACGATGAACTCTTTCGAGTACTCCTCGTAGCTCCGGCTGCCACGAGCCCGACGGGTCGCCGTCTCCGGCTTTTCGCCGGGCTCCAGCAGGTGCACGTTGACGCTGGTGGAGCGTGTGATCTCTCCGTAGTCTCGCCCCTCGCGTTCGCAGTGGCTCTTCAAGACCTCGAACTTGTGCCTGAGCCTCTCCGCGTCGCCGCCCACGTTGCAGGCGTCGCCCCAGCGGGCGACGAGCCGCAGCGTGACCTTCTCGCCGCCGCCCCCGATCCAGAGCGGCGGGTGCGGCTTCTGAATGCCCTTTGGCTCGTTGATGGGGCGATCTATCCGATAGAACTCGCCCTCGAAGTAGGGCCTGTCCTCGGTGAGCATGCGGTGGACGATCTCGCACGCCTCCCTGAACATCCGCATCCGGACAGGCACCTCCGGGAAGCCGTAGCCGTAGGCGCGCCACTCGTGCTCGTACCAGCCCGCCCCGAGACCGAAGAGGAGCCTCCCGCCCGACATCACGTCCACCGTCGAGGCCATCTTGGCGAGCAGGGCCGGGTTGCGGTAGCCGTTGCAGGTGACCATCTGCCCGATCTTTACCCGCTCGGTGTCCCGCGCGAGCCCGGCCGTTATGGTCCAGCACTCGAAGGTCGTCTCCTTCGTCGGGCGGGGGACGGTGTGGAAGTGGTCGTAGACCCAGATGGAGTCGTAGGCCCCCGTCCGGTCCGCGACCTTCGCCACCCTGGTCATCGCTTCGTACTGCTCGAAGGGGTCCTCTATCTCCACCAGATCCATCCGCCATCCCTGCGGGACGAACACCCCGAACTCTACCGCCACCCGATGACCTCCTCGCGCCGGTAATCCACGACGATCATCTTACCCGGAGTCTCTCCCGCCACGCGCGCTCCGCCTCCCTCGCCGGATCGCACCGGGTAGTGCGCGGAAGGGGGCTGGCCGTGTTCTCGGTGGTGCGCCGCGCGGATCAGCAGCCCTCGCAAAGGCGCAATCTCAGCCTCTGGAGAGGGTCTTCCTGCCGTCGGCGTTTCTGGCGAGGACGTAGAGGAGATCTGAGAGGCGGTTCATGACCCGGATGGCCGTCGGATGGTCCTCAAGGTAGCCTGCGGCGACCAGAGTGCGCTCCGCGCGGCGCACCACCGAGCGGGAGACGTCTAGCAGGGCCCCGAGGCGCGTCTCGCCCGGGACGACGAACTCTCTGGGCAGCTCCGTCCGGGAGCGCCACTCCTCCAGAGCCTCCTCGACGCGTCGCAGATCGTCTTCGCCGACGGTGTTTTCCTCCTTGGGCATCGCGACATCGCCCATGATCCTGTAGAGGAGCCGCTGCACCTCGATGATGAGGTCGCTCATCTCGCCTGCGCCGGCCTCGGCGCGCGCGAGCCCCAGAGAGGAGCTTGCTTCATCCACATCGCCGAGTGCGGCTATCCGGAGATCGTCTTTCCTCAGCCGCCCCGAACCAAGTAGCGTGGTGGTGCCGTCGTCGCCGCGCCGGGTAGAGACCGGCGGGTTCTCCTCGCGTCCTGCCAAGGTGTTCCTCCTCGTAAGCGGATCTCTGTGCAACGGTATACCGCCGGACAGGAGAGCGCAATCCGGCTGGGTTTTGTGCAAAACCTTGCGTGAATGTAAGATGCGACGCATGGGGTATGAGGAAGGAGGAAAGGACTTGAGGGAGGCAAGGGACGGCTCCATAGGGAGAAAGGCGAGACGTATAAGCCGCAGGCGGTTCCTCGGACTGGGCGGCGCGGGCCTGGCGGGAGCGGCGCTGCTCGGGACGGCGGGTTGCGGGGGAGACGGGGGGAGCGGCTCCGGGGATATCATCTTCGCGATGGGGCCGGACACGACCGGCAACCTGCAGGAGCTCGTCAGGAGGTTCAACGAGCAAAGCCAGGACTTCAAGGTCCGCTACCGCGAGATGCCCGCGGATACGGGCCAGTACTTCGACAAGCTGCGCACCCAGTTTCAGGCCGGAGGCGGCGACATAGACGTCATCGGGGGCGACGTCATCTGGCCGGCGCAACTTGCGGCTAACGGCTGGATCGTGGACGTCTCGGACCGCTTCCCCGAGTCCGAGCGGCAGAGGTTTCTGCCCGGACCGATAGAGTCTCTCACCTACGAGGGGGGCATCTACGGGGTGCCGTGGTTTACGGACGCCGGGATGCTCTACTACCGGCAGGATCTTCTCGAGGAGGCTGGTTTCTCGGAGCCGCCGCAGACCTGGGAGGAGCTCAAGGAGCAGGCCAAGAAGATCACACGCGACAACGACGACGTCGAGAGCGGGATGGTCTTCCAGGGGGCCAACTACGAGGGCGGGGTCTGCAACGGCCTCGAGTACATCTGGACCCATGGCGGGGATGTCTTGAGGGGTACCTCGGACGAGGTCGTTATAGACAGCCAGGAGTCGGTCGATGGGCTTGCCATGGAGCAGAGCATGGTCGAGGAGGGTGTGGCTCCGCAGGCGGTCGCAAACTACACGGAGACGGAGTCTCACACGGCGTTCCTCAACGGCCGGTCGGTATTCATTCGCAACTGGCCCTACATGTACGCGCTCGCGGGCAATCCCGAGGAGTCGAGAATAGAGCAGGGGCAGGTGGGCGTTACGGCGCTGCCTGTGGCGGAGGGGCGGGAGACCACGAGCGCTTTGGGCGGGTGGAACATGCTCATCAACGCCGCCTCGGACAAGCAGGATCAGGCGTGGGAGTTCGTGCAGTTCATGACCAGCGAGGAGTCCCAGAGGTTCCGGGCGGTCGAAGCGACGTTGCTGCCGACGCTGGAGTCCCTATACGAGGATAGGGAGGTCGTCGAGAAGGTGCCGGTCATCAGGCTGGGCGCGGAGGCGCTGAAGAACTCCAGACCACGCCCGGTCTCGCCGTACTACTCGGACATGTCGCTGCAGATGGCCGAGCAGTTCAATAACGTGGTGAAGGGCTCCGCTTCTCCTGAGCAGGCGGTACGGAGGCTCCAGCAGCAACTCGAGCAGATCGTGCAGCAGGCGCAGTAGAAGGAGTAGAGGGACCCACACCTCCTCGCGCCGTCGTATAGAATAGCCGCCCTGTGAATGAGGCGAGGACGACGGTGGCGGAGGTGCGCAAGCTCGCGCCCGGGGAGACGGACGCAGCGGCCCGGCTGCACCTGCGCGAGCTACCCCACGAGTTTCTCACCCGGCTTGGTCGCGGCTTTCTGGCCCGCTACTATCTTGCCTTCGCCGAGAGCCCCCATGCGGTAGCTCTCGCCGCCGCTTCGGATCGGGACGGGTTGGAGGGGATTTTGATCGGAACGCTCGACACCCGGGCGCACTACTCCTTGCTCCTCAGGAGGCACGGTTTTGCGCTTGCGGCGCAAGCGGCGTTGCGAGCGTTGCGCCACCCGTCGCTCGCCCTGGAGCTTCTGCGCACCCGAAGCTCGCGCTACCTGCGGGGCATCCTCCGCTATCTCCGGCCCGGTGAAGAAGCGCGAGAGGAGACGTCGGAGCGCGTGGGCTTCATGGCGTTTATCGCGGTCGCACGGGAGCTTCGCGGTCGCGGGACCGGAGGCGCGCTTCTGAAGGCTTACGAGAGACTGGCCCGCGAGGGCGGCCTGGACCGGTTGGAACTGGTGACGCTTCCCGACGAACGGGGGGCCGGCCCCTTCTACAAACGGATGGGCTGGGAGTACTCCGGTGAGCGCGTGAGCCGGAGCGGCGAGCGCTACGCCCTGTATGTACGCCGGCTTTGAGCCTGGCTCCCGCCACCGGCCGGTGAGTTAGAATCTGCGGGTCATGAAGATCAGCGTCAGTTTTCCGCTCGCACCCGGCGGCCACCTGGGCCGGGCGGCCTCCGTCGCCACGAAGCATCCCTCATACCGCGTAGAGGGGGCCAACGGCAGGCCGCTGGTCTCGGTGGACCTGGACCTGCCGGAGGACTGGCGTCCGCTCGACGAGCTCTTCCGGCACCTGCGCGGGGAGAAGGCGGCGGGATATCGGGCCGACGGCGCGGAGGTGCCCGGGGAGGAACTCTTCGCCGGGCTCCGGTGCTTTTTGCGGAAGCAGAGATCGGGTGCGTCGGCGCGGGAGTGGTGCACGCCGAAGGAGCTCTCGGGGAAGCAGATCTTCCCGTGCAAGCAGGTCCGGGTCTACGACAACGAGCACCTCACGAAGAACTCCTGGTACGCCTTCGGCGAGATGGGGGAGGACGGCGTCTTCAAGGTGGACAAGGAGGCCATCACCGACCGCGTCCTCTCCGACCTCGGACCCTGCGTGCGCTGCCCCATCCTCGACCTCGACGCTACCGCCGAGATCCTCGCTCGACTCCCGGAGGAGATAGACCCGGGCAAAGAAGAGGGCTGGGCCTACCGGGAGGGCGGACCCGTCTCGCGCTGGAAGGTCGTCAAGGACCGCGACGGTGAGGCCGGAGAGACCGTATCGCCGCGCGAGGAGCGCAGAAACCTTCTGGAGCGGCTCGCCTGGAGCGTGAGGAGCGGCGGGGCGAACGTTGTGACGCCGGGCGGCGCCGTCGGCAGCCGCAACGTCCCCGAGACGCGTTACGAGGACGTCGGCGGGATGCGCGAGACGATAGCTCTCGTGAGGGAGGCGGTCGAGCTGCCGATCTCGCACCCCGAGATCTTCGAGCGCCTCAACATCCGGCCGCACAAGGGCATCCTCTTCTACGGGCCGCCCGGCACCGGCAAGACGCTCCTTGCCCGCGCGGTCGCCCACGAGACGGGGGCGCACTTCATAGCCGTCTCGGGGCCGGAGATCCTCAACAAGTACTGGGGCCAGAGCGAGGCGAAGCTGCGCCAGATCTTCGCCGAAGCGCGAGCCAAGGCGCCCTCGATCATCCTCTTCGATGAGATAGACTCCTTCGCCTCCTCTCGCGACACGATGAGCGAGTCTTTCGAGGCGACCCTCGTCTCCCAGCTACTCTCGCTGATGGACGGGATGAATGACCTCGGGAGGGTGTGCGTCATCGCCACCACGAACCGCCCCACGGCCCTCGACCCGGCTCTGAGGCGTCCCGGGCGCTTCGACCACGAGATAGAGATAGGGCTCCCCGACGCCGAGGCGCGCCTGCACATACTCGAGATCCACACCCGCAAGATGCCCACGGACCCGGACCTGGACCTGGAGCAGATCGCGCGCGCCACAGGCGGCTACTCGGGCGCCGACCTGGAGGCCCTCTGCCGCGAGGCCGCCCTCGCCTGCATGCGCCGCACGATAAACCTGCGCGACTTCGAGCGGCGAATCGCCCCGCGCCAGCTCGCCGCGCTCTCCGTCACCACCTACGACTTCCGCACCGCGATGAAGCGCGTCGGCGCGAGCATCCGGCGCTAGGCTCCCGCCCTCCGGCGCAGGCCCTCGAGGATGAGCTCGTTCACACTGGCCTGGGAGGAGATCAGGTCCTCGACGTCCAGCCTCGCGAGCAGCTCCCAGAAGCGCCTTGTCTTCGGGTCCACGCTCTCGACCCAGCCGGACACCATCTCCGCCAGCCGGCGCGCGAACCCGCCGGT
>JBFLXF010000002.1:0-17941 GCA_040757515.1 Actinomycetota bacterium | reverse complement strand
CTCCAGAGGCGTGTAGACGCGGGAGAAGCGGTCCACGAACTGCTCGGCGGGGGCCTTGCTCCCCTGTGCCTCCTCCACCATGCGCGCGATGCGCTGCAGGGTGGACTCGCGGGCCTCCCTGGTGGCGCGTATTACGACCCCGCCGGAGCCGTTGAGGCTACCGGAGAAGACGGTATCGCCCGGTCCCTTCTCGACCGGCACGCTCTCGCCCGTTACCGGCGCCTCGTCCACCGTAGTGTGTCCCTCGACTACCCGGCCGTCCACGGCGAGCCTCTCCCCGGGCCGCACGACGACGAGTTCCCCGACGCCGACCTCTTCGGCGAGGACCAGGCGCTCGGCGCCGTCCCTCCTTACGAGGACTTCGTCGGGGGCGAGCCGCATGAGCGCGCGCACCGCCCCACGGGTGCGCTCTATGGCGAAGACCTGGAGAGCGTTGCCGGCGGCGAAGAGCACCACGACGAGGGCCGCCTCTCCCCAGGCCCCGATCCCGGCCGCCCCGATCGCCGCCGCGCTCATCAGCACGTTCATGTCCATGTGCCGGGCCTTAAGTGCCGTAAGCGCCGCCCGGAAGATGGGCAGGCCCCCGACCACGATCGCCGCGGCGTAGGGAACGACCCGCGCGAACTCCGGCGCGCCCGCGAACTGCATGGCGGCGCCCACCGCGAACAGGAGCGCGGAAGCCGCCGTGAGCAAGGCCCTCGGCGTGCGCCAGAAGGGCGTGCGCTCCACCTGCCGGGTCTTGCCCACCGAATAGCCGGCGTCCCTGACGGCCTGCTCGATCTCTTCGACCGTCACCGAGGCGTCGTGCTCGGCGTCGAGTCTGCCCGCGGCGAAGTTCACCGTCGCCTTATACATACCGGGCAGGACCGAAACGCGCTTCTCCACCGTTACGGCGCAGCTCGCGCAGTCCATGCCCTCCACCCGGACCACGGTCCTTTCGAGGCCGGCTTCGGGCACCTCGGGATTCGCCTCCCGCGTCTTCGGCGCCGGCGCGGCCGGGGAGGCCTCGCCTCCGCAACAGGCGTCGGTTTCCCCGGCCGCGCCGCAGGCGTCGGCCTCCGCGCGCGGCGCTTCCGGTTCCGAGTCCGGGGGTGCCTGTCCCAGCACGGGCAGTACCTTCTTCGGGCGGCTCACGACCTTACCCCCGCCTCCTCACCCAGCACGGCGGAGAGGAGCGAGCGACCCTCGCCCGTGAGCGAGTACATCACCAGCTTGCCGTTCCTGCGGGATCTGACCAGGCCGTGGGTCCTCAAGGTCCTCAGGTGGTGGGAGACGAGGTTCTGGCTCCTCCCGGAGATCCAGGAGAGGTCGCACACGCACAGCTCCTCCCCCTCCCTCAAGGCGCCGGCCAGGGTGAGGCGCGTCGGGTCGGACAGCGCCTTGGCGCGCTCTGCTGCGTCGTATGCCTCATCCTCGGCCAACAGCCTCTCGCGTATCGCCTCCGCCCGCGGGGCGTCCACGCACAGAAGCTCGCAGCGCTCTTCGGACATACATACACTCCAACACCCGTTGATATATTGTCCAGAAGTGTAGCAGGCCCGGCGTCGCGGGTCGAGGACCCGGATGGCCGTGCGAGGGAGGTCGACACGGGGAGTCCGTGACGATCATAAACGCACGATCTACCCGGGATCGTGCGATGGCCGGGACCAACGCGAAGCCCGTGGCGTAATCGTGGTTCTTCTAAGCCGCTCGATGGGGCGAGTAGCTAAGTCCGGCTTAGAACCCCACGTCTATTATCCCGAGCACCCAGAGCGTCGCGATCAGCACGGGCTGGTGGACGAGGTATATGAGGAGGGTGTGCCTACCCAGGAAGGCGATTGGCGCCCCGTGGTTCGGCATTGCCCCGGACGGAGATCTCTTCCGCCAGGGCAGGTACGCGGCGTTGCCGAAGAACACGCCGAGCAGTACGACGCCGAACCACGGCAGGAGCGGCCGGTAGTCCGGCATCATGAGTCCCTCGGGCAGGACGCCCAGCGGGGCGAGCAGGACACCGGCGATACCGCCTGCCACGAGGTCTTTCGCCTGTATGTACGTTCCGGTGGCCACTATGGCGAGGCCGAGGAGCAGGCTCGCGGCGCGGAGCTTGAGGAACGGGTAGGCGAGGATGATAGAGATTCCGATCAGGTGGAGTATGCCGAAGATCACGTACCCGTAGTCCAGGAGCCGGAAGACGAGCGTGATGACCATCCCGTAGGCAAAGATTCTTAAGCCCCGGCGCACGTACTTGCCGAACAGCGTTCCGGTCGGGCGTTGCGTGGCGCTAGTCCGCGAGTAGCTCAGCGTCAGCGAGAGCCCGACCAGAAACACGAAGAGGAACGCGCTGGCATCCGCGAACAGGGCCCAGAACCCGGCCGTGGACTCGATGGGGTAGCCGCCGAAGTTGTCCAGGTCGTAGACCAGGTGGTAGAGGACCACCATCATTATGGCGACGCCCCTCAAGGCGTCCACGTCCCAGAACCTCGACCCTTTATCGTCCGTCACCGGTCTTCCCGTCAGCTCGCGCCCCGCTCTTGGCATGCGGGCGAATCCTAGCACGGCGGCACCGCGAAGAGCCGCCGGAGCCCGCGCCGGGAGGCTTCCTGGGACCTGCGTGCAAGGCTCGTGTAGAATCTCGTCCCTATGTCGCAGAACGCGAGCGGATCGGGCCGAGGAGTTCGCCTTCGTTCCCTGCTCGGGCGTCGGGACGCCGCGTACCTGCTCGTCCTCCTGGCACCCCTGGTGGCTTACAACCTCCTGCTAAAGGTCGCCAACGTCGTCCGGAGCGAGCAGGCGACCGGCCCGATCGAGACCTTGGGGCTGTTGCGGTCGGACCTGCTGTTCAACGCCGGATACGTTACGTTGTGGATCGGGATGTTCATGGTCGCTCGCGAGGGTCTACCACGCCGGATCGTCGTCGTCCTGCTGCACGCGGCGTCGCTGCTGGTGGTGACGGTGACCACGGTCGCGTACTGGTACTTCGAGTCCACGGGCTCGACGCTCGACTGGAACGTCGCCCTCTTCTACCTGGGCGAGCTGGAAGAGGTAGACGACATCATCCTGGGTTCCACGCCCTTCTACGCGTGGGTCGCTCTGGCGGCGGCGCTCCTGTACGCGCTCTTCGGCCCCCGGCTCGTCTCCCGCGCCGTCGGGCGCCGGACGCGGGGAAGCCGGGACGGCTCCCCCCGGCTCGCCGGGGCCGGAACGTGCCTCGTGGCGGTCGGGCTGGTGGCGTTCTCGCTCATTCCGGGGACGTCGCACACCGACCGCTCCTTCTCCCTGAGCCCGCCGGTCAACCTCGTCGCCACGGGCCTCGGCGGAGGCGAGGCCAGGGATCTCGCCGCCGAAGCCGCCGGCGGCGGAGCCGCGACGAGCCCGCTGGAGGACGTGAGGCTGGAAGAGACCGCCGGGACGCAGAGGCGCAACGTGGTCATCATCTCGCTGGAGTCCACCCGCGCCCGGTCGGTGACGCCGTACAACGAGGAGCTGGAGACGACGCCGTTCCTGTACCGGCTCTCGAAGGAGAGCCTGCTGGTGGAGAGGGCCTACACGGAGATCCCGCACACCTCCAAGGCCCTGACCGCCGTGAACTGCGGCATCTACCCCAACACGGACACGGAGATCACCGAGGCCGAGCCGGACGGCATCCCGGCGCGGTGCCTGCCCAGGCTCCTCCGCGAGCAGGGCTACGCGACCGCCTACTTCCAGTCGGCGACCGAGACCTTCGAGAACCGCCGGCAGCAGGTCGAGAACATGGGCTTCGAGGACTTCACCGCCCTGGAGCAGATGGACAAGGAGGGGTTCCAGCGGGCCAACTACCTGGGCTACGAGGACGACATCATGCTGGAGCCGAGCCGCGAGTGGCTGGAGGAGAACGGGGACCGGCCCCTCTTCGTCATGTACGACACCATAACGCCCCACCACGAGTACCTCGCCCCCGACAGGCGCTACGGGCGCAAGCGATTCGCCGAGGACGACGTGCTCAACCGCTACCTCAACGGCGTCCGCTACGTGGACTTCTTCGTCAAGAACATCATCGAGCAGTACAGGGATATGGGTCTCTACGAGGACACGATCTTCGTCGTCCTCGGGGACCACGGCGAGGCCTTCGGGGAGCACGTCGTCAAGGGACACGACGGCGTCCCCTACGAGGAGGGGCTGCGCATCCCGCTCATCATCCACGATCCCCGGCGGTGGGAAGACGGCGCCCGGCTCGATGACGCGCCGGTCAACCAGCTGGACTTGGCCCCGACCATCGTGGAGATGCTCGGCTACCGGGTCGCGGGCGGAGAGTACCCGGGAAGCTCTATCCTGCATCCTCTGCCGGAGGACCGCGTCCTCTTCGCCAGCTGCCGTCCGGATCTCCTCTGCCTGGCGAGCATCGAGGGCGACGAGAAGTACATCTACCACTTCGGGCGACGGCCCGACGAGCTCTACGACGTCTCAGAGGACCCGCTGGAGAAGGACAACCTCGCCGGCGAGGCGCCGCCCGGTGAACTCGAGCGGCGCCGCGACGAACTCCTGGGGTGGCGTGCAGACGTCGGGGCCACGTACGACCGGTCGAAACCTTCGACGGGGCGGGGCACGCGACGCAGATAACCGGCCCGGCACTCGCCTCTCGCCGGCAAGGAAGCGCGCCGGGTGGGCCGGTGTTAATAACGGGAAACCGCCGCGCATCTTCCCGGGAGAGAGAAACGACACGTCGGCAGCGAGGGACAATGCGGCAATGAGGATTTTCGGCGGTGGCTTTTCTGGCTCTGTCTCTGACGGTGGTGGCGGCCTGCGCGTCGTCGGGCGGGCGGGACCCCGGTCCGGGCGAGGGAGGTTACGAGGGCGGCATGGTCGAGCTCCCGAAGCCCGAACCGTTTCCGGGACCGGGCGGGGACGCGCCGCCCCCCGCGTGGTTGATCGCCGGCACAGAAGCCGTGCAGGGCAGCTACGGGGCGTTCTGCGACCTGGACGTTTGCACGGACGCGATCCTTTTCGGGGGGCGGGCGGGGGACGTCGCGACCGCTGAGGTTGAGGCCGGAGACGGGGTACTCGTGGCGGTCGGAAGCGGCCGGATAGAGGAGTTCGACGCCGGGTGTAAGCAGTGGCACTACGGAGGAGGCGAGACCACCATGGCGCCCGGCGCCTTCGAGGAGGCCGGGGAGTCCTCCTCGGATCTGCGCGCTCTCGAAGCCCGGCGCAAGCCCGGTTCCGAGAAACCCACCGTGGAGCTTCCGGGAGCGAAGCACGGCGGGCTCACCGTCTTCGAGCTTCGGTCCACCGGCGGGCCGGGCGAGAGGCTGCTCTACGTGACGGTGCGCGAAGAGGACGAGCGGGCGGCCAAGACCCCGGCCCGGGAACGGTTCGGGTTCGACCGGGCGTCCTACCGCTGGCACCTCAAACCCGATTAGCGCAGCGAGAGCTCACCACTCGCCCCGGGGCGGCAGTCCGAGGGGCGGATACTCAGCCAGCTTCCTTGCCGGGCAGGGAGCTGTGACTCCCTTCGCGCCGCTCTGCCCGCCAGCCTCGTTCGGCCTACGCGCCCCACGGACTTTGTGGTGAGGTTTCCACCGTACGGAGGAAGCGTGCTTGCACCGCCCGCGAAGAGCCGGTAGATTGTGCACCTAGGGGGTAAGGGTATCTGCTTCTGTATGTGAGGACGCCACGGGCGGGACGAACGGGGAGGTGGAGCCGGTGGAGACGCGAGATAAGGAGGGATAGTCGGTGTCTGCTCCGATCTACGCGGAGACTGCTTACCCGGAGAGTGGGTCCGGGCCCCCGGGCCTGCTCGAGGTCTACCTCGCGCGGATAGGCCGGGAAGAGCTCCTCGGCAAGGACGCGGAGCTGGAACTCGCCCGGCTGTCCCGCGCCGGCGACGAGCGCGCCCGCCGGAAGCTCATCGAGAAGAACCTCAGGCTGGTGGTCAGCATCGCCAAGAGGTACCGCGGCATGGGCTTGCCCTTCGAGGACCTCATCCAGGAGGGCAACATAGGGCTCATGAAGGCGGTCGAGAGGTTCGACCCCGACCGCGGCTTCCGCTTCTCCACCTACGCCACCTGCTGGATAAGGCAGGCGGTTAGCCGGGCCGTCGCGGACAAGGGCCGCACCATAAGGCTACCGGTACACATGGGCGACAAGATCAGGAAGGTGGCCCGCGCGCGCGGCGAGCTATCGGCCGGGCTCACGCGAGAGCCCACCGACGAGGACATCGCCAGGAGGCTCGGGTGGACGGTCGAGGAGGTCAGGGACGTCAAGGGCGCCATGCCCGACGCCACCAGCCTCAACCGGCCCTTAAGCTCGGAGAAGGGTGCCCCCGAGCTCGGCGAGTTCGCGGTCGATGAGAGGGCGGCGGAGCCCGCGGAGTGGGTCGCCAGGGCGACGGAGCTCGGGCTGCTCGAGGAGGCGATACGGGGGTTGCCGCGGCCGGCCCGCTACGTGCTCGTGCGCAGGTACGACCTGGACGGCGCGGGGTCCGCCACGCTCGGCCAGCTCGCCGCCGAGCTCGGCGTCTCCAAACAACGGGTCCTCCAGCTTCAACGCAAGGCCGAGGAGACGCTCAAGTCCGGAAACCGTGGAAAGGTCCTGCGCGATGCCGCGCGGTGAGGGACGCGCCTTTGAGTTGTCCCAAGAAGAGGTGCTCTCTCAGGCGTCGGAGGCCCTCGGGACGGTTATTTAGCCCTCCCGAGGGTCGACTAGCGCCCTTGAAAGGTGGCGTGACGCCGGGGAGCGCCTGCGGAGGAGCCGAGCGCGGCCGCGGGCGGCCCGGTCGCCGGTGGGAAGACCGCTAGACGCTGCTGTCCGGAGAGGTCGCGGTGGCGGGGACGTTCTCGAGCGCGACCGCCTCCCACCCGGGGCCCTCTTTGCTCCGGATGAACTCGCCCTGCCACAGGTCTCCCCTGGAGTCCGCGAAGATCCTGCTGGCCTCGTCTGGGTCCACCCCGGATCGCCGTCCCACCTCTTCCACGTGAGACCTCTCGATGCGGGTTGCGCCCTCTCGCCAGAGCCTGGCCAGCTCGCTCATGGGGGCCTTCGTGAACTGCTGCCGGCGTTCGTAGCTCTCGGTCACGCCTACCTCCCGGTCGGGTTGCTCCTGCCGTACAATACTTGTTCGCGCGGCGGGTCCTTTATGTTGCTCGGCCTAAAGCCGGACCCGACGCTGGTCGGCTTCAGGGATACCGGCCGGAGAAGCGCAGCGTGCAGCCCCGCTCCTGGCGGTGCCGTGGACCGGCGAGCGGGCGCCGTCACGTGCGTGCTACCAGGGCTACCTGCCAGCGCCCGGCGTTCGCAACGGAAAGGGCCGGGGCCCGGACAGGGACCCGACCCTAAACCTAACGCTCTCGCCTTCCAGCGTTTACCCACCACCGGCGAGCGGTTCTATGACCACCCCCCTGCCGTTGCAGGTGGGGCACCGCTCGCCGTTCTCCAGGCGACCCGAACCGCCGCACCGGGGGCAGACGTTCTCGGCCCCTCCTTCCGTGCCGGGCGGGACCTGATCACCGGGTGCCGGGGGCTTACCGGGGTCGGAAGCTTCCCGGTCGGGGCGTTTCTGCCTCTCTTCGCTCATCGTCTCTCCTCCACGGTCAGCTTAGTCCTCCTTCCCTCCGTAGCCCCAAGGCCCCTTTCTCGGTCTTGGCACTATCCGAGAAGTCCGCGCTGGGATCCGTCTCGCCCGAGGGCTTCCTGCCCACCTCGTCCACCTCGCCAGCCGGCAGGTCGAGCACTATCTTGTTGTCCGGGGTGACCTCCTGGATCCTCGCGACCGGCACGCGCACGTCGCGGCGCAGCGTCCTGTCGACGAGGAAGTCCGCGTCGCCGACGCTCTTGAGCTCGCCCACCCTCTCGCCGTCGGAGCCGACCACCTCGGCCCCGGTGGCCTCCAGTTGGGCCAGCAGCTGGGGTCCCTCCCCGGGACCGAAGCGTTGCCCTCGGGGCCCCACGTCGGATTCGCCTCTTGCCATATCTTCTACCTCCTCAGCTTTTCTCGTTAGCTCGAGCCTCGATGGGCCTCCGGGCGAGTACGTACCCGCACTGGTCCTGTACTAACGGGCCGGTTGGGACCGTCGAAGCTCCCCAGGTTAACCCTCGTGCCGCTCGCCTCCTCTCAGGCGAGCCCGGCCCACGGGGTTGATCCTGTAGATCCCTTGCGCGGCGAGGGTCTCGTTGGGGTGCGGCTCCACGTCCCCCGACGTCAGGAGGTACTCCAGCGCGGCGCGGTACTCGGAAGAGCCGGGCGCGATGCCCGCCTCCCTGGCGGCCTCCTCCGCCGCCGCGTCGCCCCGGGACAAGCCTTTCCTCCGCTGGTCCGCCATCGCCCTCAGCAGCCGCATGCTCGCATCCTCCAATCGCTCACCTCCTCTTGGCGCCACCAGACGCGCCGCGCGCCCTCGGCGTGTCTTCTCCGCGTTGCTCTCGGCCAGTAGTCCACCCCTGATCATCGCCTCGCCCCCGCCCTGGCACCCGGCTCGCTACATCTCCGCCTCCGGTGGCACCATGGGCGGCTCGGCGGGGGCCTCGATCGACGCACCTGCCCGTACACCGTACCGCTCCAGCAGCTCCGCGGCACGAGAGGGCTCCGGGACCCTCCGCACCCCCACCCGGATGTCGCGCGTGTCGTCGCGCAGCTCGAACAGGGTACCGGCGGCTTGCCACAGCGGATCGCGGGTCGAGATAACGTATCCGCCCGCGGTCCCGATCAGCACGTGAGGGTCGCCGCTCTCGGCCGGCTTCCAGCCCGCCGACTCGAACGCCGCCGTGATCTCTCGGCGGTTCACCGCGCCGTCCCCAGACCCTCGGCGCACCCTCGGCGCCGGCCTCGCCGGGGACGAGACCGAAGGACCCTTCCGCGTACCAGCCCACCGGTACGAACACCGCCTCCTCGAGCGTACCCTCGGCCTCCCGACGGGCGAACTTGGCGCCGGTCTCCGTCCGTAGCCTCTCCTCCCTGGAACCGCACCTCCGGTGCCGGCTCGCCGCGCTCCACCCCCGGTTCGTCGAGCGTCGAAACCTCTACCGTGCCGCCCTCGCGGTTCATCGCCTTCTCCTCACAGTGGTCGCAAGGTTGCGCCGCTCTCGCCGTCGACGTGCAGAGGGTGCCGGTCGGGGACCTCGCGCCATCGCTTGTCTGCGTCCAGGCGCTCTGAGGCTACGACGACCGCCTCCGGGAACGTACGGCCACCCTGCAGGTAGTACAACGAGTTGCCCCGTCCCTCCCCGTCGAGTGGCGGATGAAGGCCATCGCCCGGCCGTCCGTGATCGCCAGGTTGAGAGTAGCATTCACTCCGAGCTCGGCGCACACCCCGCAGACGTGCCGAACCTCCGCCGCGAGCGCCCCGGCCAGGTCTCCGCCGTCTCTCAGACGGTCCAGCAGCCCTGCGAAGACCGTCTCCGAGTCCGTGACGCCGAGCACGCCCGAGTACGCCTCGTCGCTTAGAGCATCTCGCAGGGGACGCATCACCTTGCCGCGGAAGTCCTCGATGGCGCCGTTGTGCATGAACAGGAAAGGCCCCGAGGAGAACGGCGGCACCCCGCTCTCCTCTACGGGTAAGCCCGGCGTCGCGCTCCGCACTGCGGCGAAGACGCTCCGCGCCCGGATCTTGTGTGAGATCCCCGCGAAGCTCCGGTCCGCCCAGAGCGAGGAGTTCGACCGGTACACGGCCGGCTCGGGGTCGTCGGGGACGTACCAGCCTACCCCGAACCCGTCGGCGTTTACGACGCCGCTCATCATCTCCTTCGGGGCGTAGCTCTGCACCAGGAGCGAGTGCTCGCCCTGCAACACGACCGCGGCCAGCGTGACCTCCGGCCCGCCGAGATACGCGACCATGCGGCACATTCTCAGGGGCTCCCGGTTCTCGGCCGGCCGCCGGTGGCTGGCCGCTGACCGCACCGGCGGCTAATCATCCGAGGCACAACGGAGACCGGCGAAGAGCTGGCGGCGGATCGGGTAGTCCCAGTTGCGGAAGGTGTTGCGGACGGCGATGGGTCGGGTTGCCCACGAGCCCCCGCGCAGGACCTTGTAGTCGGGGCCGAAGAAGATCTCGGAGTACTCCCGGTACGGGAAAGCCTCGAAGCCCGGGTAGGCGACGAAGTCGCTCGCCGTCCACTCCCAGACGTTGCCGATCATGTCTAGAACGCCGTAGGCGCTGGCTCCTGCCGGGTACGCACCCACGTCGGCCGCCCGGAAGGCGAGCTGGTCCAGGTTCGCCCGGGTTGCGTCGGGCGGTTCGTCGCCCCACGGATAGAGCCTCTTGGTATCCGTCTGCGGGTCCCAGGAGGCTCCCTTCTCCCACTCGGCCTCCGTCGGGAGGCGCTTGCCGGCCCACCGGGCGTACGCGTCTGCCTCGTAGTACGAGACGTGCAAGACCGGCGCGGCGGGGCGCAGGGGCTCGTCGAAGCCGAAGCGCTGCGTCCACCAGCTATGCGGCTCGGGCTGGTACCAGTGCTTGGGCGCGACGATGCCCTGGCTTTGGATCCAGCTCCAGCCCGCGGGGCTCCACAACTCCTCCCTCTCGTAGCCGCCGCCTTCGACGAACGCGAGGTAGGCGCGGTTGGTGACGGGAGTCTTGTCTATGCTGAAGCCCGGCAGATCCACCTCGTGGGCGCCGCGCTCGTTGTCCAGGGCAAGCGCCCGATCGTCGGTACCCATGATAAAGGGCCCGCCGGGGATACGGACCATCTAGTCCGTCGGCTTGCCGGGGGGTAGCTCGATACGAGGCTCCGGCCTGTAGCCCTCGCCCTCCATCAACTGGAGGGTCTGGAGCATCGTCTCGTTGTGCTGGGCCTCGTGCTGGAGGATCATCTCGTAGACGAAGCCGCCCCTGAGCAGCGGGTCGGCGCCGTCGAGTTCGGCCTTCTCCAGCGACTCCAGGACCGCCTCGCGGACGGCGTCGAGATAGACGTCGGCGTCTTCGCGGTTCAGTAGGTTGAGGGACGGGCGCTCCTCTCGAGGATGGAGAGAGGCGTCGTAGATGTCGTAGAGCTCGCGGTCGGAGAGGCCCCTGCCGAAAGCCCTCTCGAGGAGCCATAGCTCCTCGTAGTTGCCGATGTGGCCGTAGTCCCACACCAGGGGGCTCATGATCGGGTCATGTTGTACCGCCAGATCCTCGTTGGAGACCCCCCGCAGCAGGAACCGCGTCCTCTTCCTCGCCTCCACCAGCTTGCGGGCGAGATCTTCTTTCCTTTCCTTCAACCAAGCCTCCAGGTAGCTTTCCGTGCGTTACCGACGGACCACGCCGGCGCGGCCGGGGCAGGGTCCGCGAAGCTCCGCCCCAGCCAAGTCCCGACGGCCGCAGGTTCTCAGATGGCTGCGGGGCCAGCAGCAGGGGGTCAGGAAGAGGTTGGTGGCTTGGGCTCCTTCGGCGTGCCGTACACCCGCGGGTCCACCTCGCCCAGCTGCCCGTCGTCGGAGGAGAGCGGGCTCGGATCGGCCACGTACTCGAACCGGCCCTTACCGTCGATCGAGGGGCCGCTCGCCCAGCGTCCCTCCTGGCTCTCGGTGCCCTCCGAGCAGTTGTAGAACTTGTAGGCGACCTCCGACAGCTCCCGCTCCTGCGGGAAGGTTATCGGCGCCGGGGTCCCGCCCAGGCCGTCCTTCTCCAGCTCCTCTATGGCCGCGAGCCACTGGTTCTGGTGCATGGTGTCGCGGGCGAGCAGGAACGAGAGCATGTCGCGTACGCCCGCATCGTCGGTGAGCTGGTAGAGGCGCGCCACCTGCTGGCGGCCCTGCGATTCGGCGGCGACGTTGAAGCGGAAGTCGGACGTCAGGTTGCCGCTGGCGACTATGTAGGCGGCGCTCCAGCGGTTGCCGTCGGAGTCGCTCGGCATGGCGCCCAGCCCGCTGACGATCACGTGCTGGGGGTCTAGGCCCGCGAGGATGGCCTCCTCGGTGTCGCCCCCACCGAGGACCGACCCGACTACCGAGTTGCCGTTGGCGGCCTCCTCCTGCACCTCCACGGGCGAGGTCTCGAGCAGGCGGGCGACCATGGTGGCGAGCATCTCGACGTGGGCTACCTCTTCGGTGCCGATGTCGAGGATCATGTCTTTGTACTTGGCGGGACCGCGGCAGTTCCAGCCCTGGAAGAGGTAGTTGATCGCCACGGTCATCTCGCCCCACTGCCCGCCGATGAGCTCCTGGAGCTGCTTGGCGTAGACGGGGTCGGGCCTGTCGGGCTTGGCGTTGTACTGGAGGTTCTTCGTGTGGAAGAACAAGATCCTGCTCCCTTCTTCAACGGGCGGCTACCCGGAGTAACCGCCCCCTTGCCACCGGCGGGACGGGGCTAGGCGGCTATCGCGGAGAGGACGTTGTTGCAGGCCTCCTCGCAGCGCCGGCAGGCGTCGCGGCAGGTCGCGCAGTGCTCCATGCCGTGCTGGGCGTGCTGATCGCACTCGTCGCCACACACGCGGCAAGCCTGGGCGCAGGCCTGAAGGGCAGCTCGCACCAGCTGCGGTTCGAAGGCCGTCTGGCGAGAGAGGATCCTGCCCGTCGCGTCGCACACGTCGGCGCAGTCGAGGTCGAGCCGGATGCAGCGGGCCAGCGACTTGGGGTCCTCCTCGCCGAGGCAGGCGTCGGCGCAGGCGGTGCACGCCTGGGCACAGTCGTAGCATGCCTCGATGCACTCGACCAGCGTCCCGGCGTCAACCGGCGCTTGGCTCGGGTTGCTCTGCACCATCCGTTGGGCGTGGGTCATGACCACTACCTCCCATTCGCTTGCTTACGGAGGTACACCTACCCCCCACCCCAACCCGATAAACCTTTCGGCGGTGGCGCTTTCGGCGTATTTTTCTTTGGCCCGCGGGCGGCGCCCTAGACGCGCAGGAACCGCTCGATGGCGGCCTTGACCTCCTCGGTCTTCTCGCTCGGGTCCGCGCCCTTCTCGACGGCCTCCCGCACGCAGTGGTCGAGATGGTCCTTGATGAGGATGGTGGCGACCTTCTCGGAGGCGGCTATGAGGGAGGTGATCTGGGTGAGGATGTCGATGCAGTAGTCCTCCCTCTCCACCATGCGTTTTATGCCCCTCGCCTGGCCTTCTACGCGGTCCAGACGATCCTTCAGGTTTTGCTTGTTCTCCGCCCTTATGTAACCGGCCATCTCGGGGGCTCCTCCGCGTGGGATCTGGTGCAGTCGTGCGAGCCGCTATTGTACCCCTCCCACGCCACGGTCCCGCCCGGAGGGGAGTATGGCCCGGCTCTCCGGGGGCGGTGCCGCCGTTTTCAACTCTACTTATGGAGCGGCTTGCGGAGGTGATCCCGGGCGTAGGCCTCCAGCACCTCCCCGGTCGGCGACGAGTGGAGGTCGAGGAAGCGGGGGCCGATCACGGCCGCGAGGTCGTCGAGCGAGCGCCGCAGCACGGCGGCGCCGAGCCGCACCCGCGGGGGTCGGTCCGGGTCGGCGCCACTCTCTGCCAGGCGCGCCAGGTAGGGAAGCGCCGCACCGAGGGAGTTCCTCTCGTCGGAGCTGTGGAAGAAGTAGGTCACGTAGAACTGCTGCAGGTCGCCGCGGACCGTCAGCACCTGCGCGGCGAGGTCCCGGAAGACCTGCTCGGCCGTCTCGGGGTGCGCCTCCACCACGTCGATCCCGCTTTCGGACTCGGCATCGCGGAGGACCGCGACCTGTTGCGCCAGCGACCTGCGCCGGGTGAGGGCCGGGTAGATCTGGAGCACCCACGTCAGCCCGGCGGTCAAGAGCCCGAAGCCCATCAGCGTCTCCAGGGGGGCGAGCACCCGGAAGAGGCCCGCCGTCGGCACGATGTCCCCGTAGCCCAGGGTGGACAGGGTCACGAGCGAGAGGTAGAGTGCGTCCAGGAAGCCGCCCTGGGCCTGGGGGTCGAGCCCCGTCTGCAACAGGAACCGCTCCGGCAGGTACGGCCAGTAGACGAGCGCCCAGCCAAACGCGAGGGACGCAGCCCAGCTCGCGACGATCGCCACCACCGCGACGGGACCGGCGAGCGGGAGTACCCCGGGGAACCGCCCGGCCAGCCGCCGGGACAGTCGCCAGGTCGCGCGCGCGAGGGCGCCGCTCGCGCTGCCCGTCCCGCTCGGGTGGAAGATCTCGTGGAACACGTGGCGCAGCGTGAGGAGGATCAGCGCGGCGCCGAGCAGCGTGGCGACGATGTTCACTTACGGTTCTCCTCCAAGGTGGTTCCTTCCCGGCTCTCAGCGAGCGTACTCCCGCTCGGAGCGTTCACCTTTCGGTCGTCCAGAACGGCACCGGCACCCCGAGCGCCCGGTTCAGGAGCCACCCGCAGACGGTGACTACCACGACGCCGGCGGCGAGCGCGAGCAGATCCCGCGGCGTGCCGAGCAGACCGAGTCCCACGAGGCCGGCGGTTGCGCCCGCCGGCGGGTGCCAGGCGCGAGTGACCACCATAAGGAGCCCAGTTAGAACCGTCGAGAGCACGCCCGCACCGACGTGGGCCGGAGAGAAGCCCGCTCCGGACACGCCGGGTCCGCCGACGAGGCCGAACAACGCCAGCGAGAGAAGCCCGCTTGCCAGGGCCACGGAGTGACCGATGACCGTGTTCCGAGGCCTCGCGCTCTCTTCCATGGGCCACCTCGCGAGCAGGGCCGCCGTCAGGGCGAGGCTTAGCATGGTTACGGGCCGTCCGAACAGGTAGGCGACGAGACCGCTAAGCGAGACGGACAAAAGGACCGTGACCGAAACATAGAGCGCGCTCCCGTCGGTGCCGAAATGCCCGTAGAGCCACCTGTGGAGCCCGTAACGCCGTCCTTCATCCATCAGGCGCTTCTCCGTTGCCGGCCACCCGACCGGTAGCCCGTCGATCGCACCCGACGGGCGAGCGCTACGGTGACGATCGCCTCTTCCCACGGTGCACCGGTAGGGATCACGAGACCCTGCCCAGGAGGACCTGCGCCGCCACCCCGATGGCTACGGTAGCAAACAGAGAGATCGTCCACACCGCAGAAGCGACCTTCGCGGGTGCCGGCACACGCTTCGCCGGTTGGTACATCGGGACGACGATGCGCAAGTAGACGCCCAAAGAGAGGACGCTGTTCAGGATGGCCACCACGGCGAGCCAGACGAACCCGGCGTCTATCGCGGCGCCGAAGAGGAGGAATTTGCCGACGAACCCCGCCAGAGGGGGCACGCCGACCAGCGAGATCAGGAAGACCACCATCGCCGCCCCCGCCGCCGGTCTCGACCGCCCCAGACCGGCGAATTCCCGCAGGTCTCTGCCCGCGAGAAGAACGACGGCGAACGCCCCCACGTTCATCGCGGCGTAGGCGGCGGCGAAGACGACGAGCGATGGAAGGGCGAGGTTACTCCTGTCCAGGGCGACGACGCCGAGCAGGAAGTAGCCCGACTGGGCTATCGAGGAGTAGGCCAAAAGCCGCACCACGTTCTCCTGCGCCAGCGCCGCCAGGTTGCCGTAGGTCATCGAGAGGGTGGCGAGCCCCGCGACGATCAGGGGCCAGCCGGTGCCGGTGGGCAGGTCGCTCGCGACCTGGGAGAGCCCGAAGATCGCCCCGACCTTGGGGACTATCGATAGGAAGGCGGCCACGGAGACGGGCGCGCCGTCGTAGGCGTCGGGGGCCCAGAAGTGGAACGGCGCTATCGCCGCCTTGTAGCCCAGGCCCACGAGCACCGCGACCAGCCCGAAGGCCGCCGCGAGCGGCGCACCCTCCAGACCGCCCAGCTCGGAGAGGAGCGTGGAGCCCGTCGCCCCGAACCAGAAGGTGAGGCCGAAGATCATCACCGCCCCCGTGACCGAGCCGAAGACCAGGTACTTCATCGCCGCCTCGGTGGCCCGGTCGTCTCGCGGGTAGGCGACCAGCGCGAACGAGCCCAGGGAGGAGAGCAGCACGCCGAGCACGAGGAACATCACGTCGCCCGCCCCGGCGAGCGCGAGCGCCCCGATGGTGGTGAACGAGAAGAGGGCGTAGACGGTGCCCTCGCGGTCCGTGTCCCTGACCTCGGGGTAGGCCAGCACCGCGCAGAGGGCGGTGGCCGGGAGCAGGGCGAGCTTGGCCCAAACGCTCAGGGCGTCGACGCGGAAGGTGTCCATGAAGATCGGCGTCTCGCTGCCGAGCAGCGGAACGGTGAGGCCCGTGGCGACGAGCAGCCCGATCACGGTGAAGGGCAACGCGACGCGCGGCAGGCGCAGCATCTCAAGTACCAGGGCTCCCACGGCGGTGAGGAGCACGGCGATCTCCGGCGCGAGCAGCGCCAGGTCGCGGGCCATCTGCATCTGCTGGCCGCCGCCCATCCCCTGCATACCCTCTCCCATGCCCTGGAGCAGCGCGATCACGGCAGCAGCGCCCCCGTCGTCGCGTGGATCACGTCGAGCACCAGGAAGGGCGCCACCCCGATCAGGACCACGAGCGCCAGCACCGGCGCGATGGTCAGGACCTCCCGCGGCCCGAGGTCGCCCAACTTGCTCCACCTCTCCGGGGCCTCGCCCATGAAGGCGCTCTGTATCGCCTTCAGGTACAGCCCGGCGGTGACGACGATGCCGAGGACCACGACCGCGGCCACCGGGTAGACCTGCAGGGTGCCGAGGAAGATCTGGAACTCCGCCGGGAAGTGCGCCAGCCCCGGCAACCCGAGCGAGGCGAACGCCGCCAGGACGAACGCCCACCCGAGGACGGGCGTCACCCGGAGGAGCCCGCCGAGCTCGCCCATCTCGCGGGTGTGGGCGCGGTCCTGGACCATGCCGACCAGGAAGAACAGCCCCCCGGTCACGAAGCCGTGGCTGACCATCTGCAAGACCGCCCCGTCGAGCGCCAGCGCCCCGACCGCCGGGTCGGTCGCCGCTGCGGCCACCGCGACCCCGACGACCACGTATCCCATGTGGTTGACGCTCGTGTAGGCGACCAGGCGCTTGAGGTCCGTCTGGGCCAGGGCCACGAACGCCCCGTAGAGCGCCGAGAAGACGCCGAAGACGAGCACCACGACCGCCAGTTGCCGGAAGGCGTCGGGGGTCATCTGGAGGGCGAAGCGCACGAGGCCGTAGGTCCCGAGCTTCAGGAGGACGCCGGCGAGCACGACGCTCCCGGCGGTAGGCGCCTCAACGTGGGCCGCCGGCAACCAGGTATGCACCGGGACCACGGGTATCTTCACGAAGAAGGTGACGAGCATGGCGATGAGGGCAAGTACTGCCGCGAGGCCCGAGAGGGGCGGGTCGGCGATGTACGACCGCATGTCGAAGGTGTTCGGGTCCGACGCCAGGTAGAGCCCCAGGATCGCCAGCAGGAGCGGCAGGCTCCCGAGCAGGGTGTAGAGGAAGAACATCAGGGCCGCCCGCTGGCGTCCCTCGTAGCCCCAGCCGGCGATGATGAAGTACATCCCGACGAGCGTCACCTCGAAGAAGACGTAGAAGAGGATCGCGTCGAGCGCCACGAAGACACCGATGGAGGCGGTCTCCAGCAGGAGGAAGAGGGCCACGTAGGAGCGGGGCCTCTCCCGTATGCTGGCGGAGAAGAGGAAGGAGAGGAAGAACAGGATGGTGGTCATCAGGACGAGCGGGAGGCTGATGCCGTCGAGGCCGACGCGGTAGGCGACGCCGATGGAGGGGATCCAGGCGACCTCCTCGACCTGCGAGAAGCCCTCCCCCGAGGCGCCGCGCGCCCACATCCACGCGGAGCCGAGCAGCGAGAGCCCGGAGGCGGCGACGCCGACGCCGTGAGCGACGCGCGGCGGGGCGCCCCTCCAGGCCACGAGCAGCGCGGCTCCCAACAGCGGGAGGAAGAGCGTTGCGGATACGATCGGGAACAAGCCTCCCACCTCCTAGGTGCCGAACACGCCGATCACCAGGACCACGAGCATCAGGGCCGCACCGCTCGCGGCGAGCAAGAGCTCCCTGTGCACGAGGCCGGTCTGCAGCTCGCGGGCGCGGGAGCCGAGCCTCCGGGTGCCCCGCGCCAGCGAGAAGATCAGGCCGTCTATCCCCCGCTCGTCGGTCGCGCGCGCGGCGGCGGCGACGGCGAGCGCCGCACGCCCGACGGCGAGCACGGCCGCGTGGAT
>JBFLXF010000001.1:0-19553 GCA_040757515.1 Actinomycetota bacterium | reverse complement strand
GTACCATGCGAAATGCCGAAGGCTTGGGCAGACCCGAGCGCCGGGCCAGATCGTTTAGCGTCGCTTTGCCGCAGATCCTGAGCGCCTCGAGGATGAGCGACGCCCGCTCTACGGCACGTATGCGATAGGCCTCGCCTGACTCCACGGTATCCTTCAAGAGTTCCTCCTGCTCCTGTAACATTCGCTCCCCGTAAAGCATCACGTAGCAGAGCCATTCCCGGCGAGCGACGCCGGCCACATCAGTTCGTTTCGCTGAATGAAATGATATCGTCGTTGGCGTTTGCGGCAAGCATGGATGGGGGTAGCTTCGGCGACCGTAGCGACGTCCGATAGCTACGGTCTGTTACGGGTAAGAGACGCAGGACTCTCCGCCCGATCATCGAGAGAGAAGGAAAGCGGAGAGGGTGGGATTCGAACCCACGAGGCGGCTCTACACCGCCTACGCGATTTCCAGTCGCGCTCCTTAGGCCAGCTCGGACACCTCTCCGCGCAGGTCGTGAGTTTACCAAACGCCGCGAACTATGCTAACTCTCCAGTGGAAGGCCAGCTTCGATCCAGTCTTGTTTGCCGCCCTCATAGTCGTAGACGTTCTCGTAACCCATGGCCGTCAGCTCACGGACGACCCGCGTCGAGGAGTGTCAGTTGAAGTTGGAGCAGTAGGCGACGATCTCGGTGCTCTTGTCGGGGGCTAGCTTCTGTACCTGTTCCATGCTCTCGTAGCGGATCGCGCCGGGCAGGTGCCCCTGTTTGTAGGACGCCTCGCCGAGAACCTCCAACAGCACGAGGCCGTCGTCGCGCTCGATCCTGGCCTTCAGCTCGTCGCGGTCTATGGTCTTCATTCTTCTCCCTTCTAATGCTGTCCTACGCCGTCAAAATTCCCGGTTACCGCACCGCTGTAAACGAGTCACGCCCTAGCCGGCCCTCTCCGCGCGGCGCAGACCGTACAGAGACCAGAGGGCAAAGATGAGGATAAGCACGATACCTAGAGCGAAGGACGCGAGCGAGTTTGTCGGAGTGCCGGCCAGAAAACCACGGGCGGATTCGAGGATGGCCGTAAACGGGTTCAGGCGGGCGACGGCCTCCAGCCAGCCGGAGAGCAGGTTCAGGGGAACGAAGACCGGGGCCAGAAAGAGGACCATGAAGATTGGTGTGCGTATCACCGGCCCGGCCTGTTGCGTGCGCATCAGCATCGCCACCCCCGCCCCGAAGAGGGTAGCGGCGACGTTGACGATGACGGCGAGCCCCACGAGCCCGAAGACGTCGTAGCCGCCGCGAACCGGCATCCCGACCACGAGCGCGAGCACCGTTACCAGCGTCCCGGTAGTCGTCACGCGCACCAGGGAGGCTATCGTGTAGCCGAGGATGATCCCGGAGCGGTTCGAGGCGGCGAGCATCAGGCGCCGGGCGAAGCCGTTCTCGAAGTCGCTCGCGATGGAGAACCCGGTGAAGGCCCCGCCCATCGCGACCGCCTGCAAGAGCGCCCAGACGTACTGGAAGGCGATGTAGCCCCCGGCGTAGTCGAAGCCGGGTATGTCCCCCACGCGGGTCAGGCCTCCGGCGAAGGCGACGAAGAAGAAGACAGGGAAGAACGCCGGAGCCAGGAACGCGGGGTTGGCGAAGTACTTGTAGATCTGGCGCCACGCTACCGCCCCGGCCACGCCGAAGAAGCTCCCCATCAGCGAGCCACCCTCGTCCGCAGCGAGGCTCCGGCCCCGGCGAGCGCAATCACGATGATGGCGAGCGCGCACCCGAATCCGAGCAGCAACGCCTGCGCGTCCCAGCCGGTGATAACGAGGCTCCGCAGCCCTTCCACGAGATAGGAGATCGGGTTGACGGTAGCGACGAAACGGAACCAGTCAGCCTCGATCAGGCTCCTCGGCAGGTTGATACTCGACATGAAGATAGCCACGAAGAACAGCGGAAACGCACTCTCGACCGCCTCCACCGAACCGGTCCTCAAGGCGAGTATCGCTCCCACACCTCCGAAGCCCAGCGCCACAAGCACCGTCAAGAGGACGAGCACGACCATCCCTGGTAGGCCGCTGCTGATCGTCACGCCCATGAGAAGCCCTATCGCTATAAAGACAACGCCCTGCAGCAACCCCAGGGCCACGACCCCGGCGAGCATTCCGGCGAGCAGGGCGACGGGACGCATCGGGGTGAGGGAGAGCCGGTCGAAGAATCCGCTCTCGATGTCGCGGGCGAGGTCGGCGCCGGCGGTGATGGAACCGAAGAGCGCCGCCTGCACGAGCGGGAAGGCGAACGCGAAGTCCATGTAGGAGTCGGCCGGGAAGCCGGGGATGCGCGCGGCGGCGTCCAATCCGTAGGCGTTTATGTAGAAGAACATCATCGGGAAGAGCAGCGCCGAGACTATGACCGCCGGCTGGCGCACGGTGCGCACGATAGACCGGAGCGCGAGCGCTCCTATCTGGACCGGAAGTGACGAACTCACCCTAAACCTCCTCTGCCTGCGGTTCCCCCTCTCCGCCCGCACCCTCCAGGGAACGGCCGGTCTTCTCCAGAAAGACGTCGTCGAGGGAGGGTTCGTCGAGCCGCAAGTTGGAGACTTTGAGGTTCGCGGCATCCAGGGCGCGCACCACCTCGGCGAGGTCGCCCTCCTCCAGGCGCACGGCGACGGCGCCAGGCTGGGCCGGTATCTCCTCCCCGAAACGCCGCAAGACCCTCGCCACAGCGTCGCGCTCCCCGCCTTCAGAGGGCGTCGCCTCAACGCTGGGGCGTCCGATCTCGGCCTTCAGGTTCTCGGGCGTATCCTCGGCCACGATCCTGCCCCGGTCAATGATCCCGACCCGATCGGCGAGCACGTCGGCCTCTTCGAGGTACTGCGTCGTGAGGAAGACAGTCACCCCCTCCTCGCGCGCCAACCGGCTTACCTCGGCCCAGAGCGCGGAGCGGCTCTGCGGGTCGAGGCCGGTAGTCGGCTCGTCGAGGAAGAGGATTCTAGGCCGGTGGACGAGAGCGAGCGCGAGGTCCAGCCTGCGCTTCATGCCCCCTGAGTATCCCTTCACCTTGCGGTCCGCGGCCTCAGAGAGGCCGACGCGCTCCAGCAGCTCTTCGGTCCTCTTCCCGCGTTCGGCGCGCCCCAGACCGTGCAGTGCGGCCTGCAGCCGCATGTGATCGCGGCCGGTAAGGAACGGGTCGAGAGCCGCCTCCTGCAACGCCGCCCCGATGGAAGCGCGCACCTGCGGCCCCTCTTTAACGATGTCGTAGCCGGCTACCCGCGCAACACCGCTCGTCGGGGGCAGGAGGGTTGTGAGCATAAGGACGGTGGTGGACTTTCCGGCGCCGTTGGGACCGAGGAAGCCGTAGACCTCGCCCGGCTCGACGTGGAGGCTGATCCCGTCCACCGCCCGCGGCCCCTTTCTGAACTCCCGGACAAGGCCCCACGCCTCGATGCCGCCCGTTCGTCCCATCTAGTGAAACTCCCTCATGAGACGCAACCTCCCGCCCAAAGACTGAGATCCCACAATGCCAGAGGACCGCGGGCCCGCGACCTCCCTCATCCGGCACTCAGAGTGCCCTGCGGCGGCGCCTCGACGCCCGGCCGCCCGTCCCCGACCGGAAGCCAGTAGCGGCGGCCGTCCTCCCGTAGCAGCCGCCCGAACCCGCCGTCCGGCACGTGTCCGGCGGCGATGAGGATGCCGTCCTTCTCCAGCCAGTCCATAAGCTGCAAACGGGTGTGCGCCGCCCGCACCCGGTCCGCGTCGAAGACAGTGTTCCAGGTGGTCTCGGTCACCTGAGCGGGGTTGACTATCACATCCCCGGCGACGAGCAGGCCCTCCGCGCCGTAAATGAACAGGCTCTGATGCCCAGGCGAGTGACCGGGCGTAGGGATGGCCACGAGATCGGCCGCGAGAAACTCCTCCCCGTCGAGAAACTCCAGAACCCCAGCATGCTCCAGCGGCGAGAGCACACGACGCATGTAGGGCTCGACACTCTCCCACTCCTCACCCTGCACGACGTAGCGCGCGTTCGGAAACGCCGGCCTCCCATTTCCCGTCAGACTCCACCCCACATGGTCGCCGTGCAGGTGCGTGAAGAAGACCAGGTCCACATCCTCCGGGCGCACACCGGCATCCTTCAACTCCGCAGGCAGCCTCCCGCGCATCGCCGGCCCCGTACCCACCCCGGTGTCCACGAGCACGGTCCGCCCCTCAGAGCGCAGCAGATACACCCCCACGCGCCCCATCACGGTGCGACCGTCCGCGAACGCCCAAGGATAACGCGAGACGTACCGCCCCCACTGCCTCTCCGGTATCCCGGGGAACAGTCGGTCTATGCCCATGAACGGCCCCTCGAAGTCCGTCAGGGCAAGCACCTCATAACCGTTAACGCATACCCTGCTCAAGCTTGCTCCTCACCCGGACCTGCTCACGTACTGCCTCGCATCTCCCCTATAGTGTACAATTACACCTTGACATTGACAACGATGCATCTGTCCCTGTGGATTGGGTTTATGGGGGATTCTGGATCTGAGGGCATTAGGGAGCCGATAGACGAGCTGGCGCTGGGGTTGGTGGACGAGTTTGCGGCGTTCGGTCCGGCGTACATGAAGTGGGTACGGTCGCGGCTGCGGGGGGGTAGGATCTCTTACGCGCGGATGCGGTTGCTGGGGTCGCTGCGGTGCGGGGGACCAAGGATCATGAGCGGCATCAGCGAGGATCTAGGCGTCACCAAGCGCAACGTCACGGCGCTGGTGGACGCGTTGGAGGAAGAGGGTCTGGTGAGGCGGCGGGCGCACCCCACGGACCGGCGGGCGACCGTTGTCGAGCTAACCGGCGAGGGCGAGCGGACCGCCGAGGCGATCTACGATGAGCATCGCACGGCGGTGGCCGGGCTCTTCGAGGAGTTGAGCGATAGGGACCGGCGAGAGCTTCTGCGTATATTGGGCGAGTTGCGCGAGACCCTGCGGCAAAGCTGCCCTTCCGGATAGGAGAGATGAACAGCCGGGCGGCGTGAACGGCGGTTCGAGCACCGGCATAATCGTAAGCTGTTTGGCCACCAGACCGACGAGGAGCCTGATTGCCGAAGATCACCGCGCTGCCAGCCCTCATAGAAGCTCTCTCTCCGTACGAACGCGCCCTTGCCGGGCGGCTCTTCGAGGTTTCTGCCACGACCGGACGCCTCGTCCCGCCGCGAGCGATGCACGCCTGGATCGAGCGTTCCTTCGGCTCGGTGGAGGCGGTGATGGAGCAGCCCATCGTGCGGGTAACGAACCGCGTCACCCTGGAGGGCACCGTCTTCAACGGGCTGCGCGCCTCCCGTCCTCTCGACACCGGCGTGAGCGTGGACCTCGAGAGGGAGATCGCCGCCACCGAGGGCGATCCCTTCTGCCGTCCCGAGGAGAGGACTCCAGCCGACGTGTTCGGGCGCGTGCGGGGAGAGCACTCGATAACCGCCTCGAACATCGCCAAGTACGACGGCTTCCACGGCATCATAATCTTCGACGACCACAACCCCCTCCACCTCACCCCGGAGAAGGTCGCGGACTACGTAGAAGTCGGCCTCCGGTGGGCGAAAAAAGCGCTCCGGGCCGACCCGGAGGCCCGCTACCCCTTCCTGATGTGGAACTGTCTCTGGCGCGCCGGCGGCTCCATCATCCACGGCCACGCCCAGGTGACGGTCACCCGCGCCTCCCACTACCCGAAGGTAGAGCGCCTGCGCCGCGCGGCGGCCGCATACAGAGCCGAGCACGGCGCGAGCTACTTCGACGACCTCTCCCGCGTCCACGCCTCTCTGGGTCTCTCGGTCCCCGCCAAAGAGGGCGCCCGCGCCTTCGCCAGCCTCACGCCGGTAAAGGAGAAGGAGCTGGTCGTGATCGGCGAGAGCCCGGAGGACGAGGCCCTCAAACGCACCGTCGGCGGGCTCCTGGAGGGGTACGTGGAGCTGCTCGGCGTCCGCGCCTTCAACGTGGCGTTCTGCATGCCCCCGCTCGCGCCCACGGAAGAAGACTGGGCAGGCTTCCCGACGGTCGTCTTTATCGTGGACCGGGGCAACCCGGCGAACCGCACTTCGGACATAGGCGCGATGGAGCTGTACGCAGCCTCGGTGGTCGCCTCGGACCCGTTTTGGGTGGCGGAGGCGCTGCGCGACGCTCCTCGCCTGTAATTCACCCCTTTGCTGGATGCACCGTCGAGCTAGCCGGGCAGTCTGACCCTGTCGCCCACCTCGACGCCGCGCTCCTCGAAGAAGCCCTCGTTGACCTCCAGGGCGTACTGCGCCGGCTCGGCGGAGACGTAGTTGGGCGGTTCGTCGTCTAAGGGCTTCATGTCCTGGATGTCCACGATGCGGCCCCCGGAGTCCATGAAGGCTATGGAGAGCGGTATGAGGGTATCCCTCATCCAGAAAGAACGTATCTGCTCGTCCTCGAAGACGAAGAGCATCCCACGATCCTCGGCAAGCTCGGTACGGCCCATGAGCCCGCGCGCCCGCTCGGCGTCGGTGTCGGCGATCTCCACGCGCACCTCGACCTCTTGCCCACCCGAGGTCCGGATGGTCACGGTGCGAAGCCCGGAGTTCTCGACGGTCGTGCCTCCCCGGGCTTGCTCCGAAGAGGAATCCCGGCCACCGGGACCCTCCGAACCCCCGCCGCACCCGGCGAGCAGGAGCAAGATCAGGACCAGCGCGACGGCCCGCCTCATCCGAGCACGAACTCGACGCGTTTGTTCTGGCGGCCCTTGCTCTTGTGGTTCGTGATCTCCATCCGTCCCACCTCGCGAGTGTTGGCGACGTGAGTCCCGCCGTCGGCCTGCGTGTCCATGCCCTCTATCTCGACGATCCGGATCATGCGCACCCGCTCGGGCACGAGGTTGACCTGGGTGCGGATGAGATCCGGGTTCTTCAGGGCCTCCTCGCGCGGAAGCTCGTAGACCCTCACCGGACGCCCCTCGGCCAGCGCCTCGTTGGTGAGGCGCTCGATCTCGCCGACCACCTCCGCCGTCCACTCGCCGGGGAACGAGAAGTCCATCCTCGCGCGGTCGGCGCGCATCTGGCCGCCCGTGACCTTCGCCCCGAAGCTCCTCCAGATGACGCCGGAGAGCACGTGCAAGGCGGTGTGGTGGCGCATGTGGGCGTAGCGACGCTCCCAGTCCAGCTCGCCCTTCAGCTCCCGAACGGTGCCCGGGATGGGGTTGTCGAGGACGTGCACGATACTGCCCCCCTCACGCCGGACATCCACCACGCTCGCGCGCACCGGACCGATGCCCAGAGAGCCCCTGTCCGGCGGCTGCCCCCCACCGCCAGGGTAGAACGCGGTACGGTCGAGCACGACCTCGCGGCCGCCGAGTCTCACGATGCGGGCCTCGAACTCGCGCAGGTAGGAGTCCTTGAGGAACAGTTCCTCGGTCACAGCGGCAGCGTCCCGCGTTCGCGGTCCTTGAAGGTGACGACCTCGCGGTAGCCGACGTCGCGGACGAGGGCGAGGCTCCTGTCGTAGCCGGCGGCGACCTCGTTCGGGGCGTGGGCATCCGAAGAGAGGATTATGGGGACGCCACGTCGGTGGAGCATTTCGAGGAAGGGGCGGGAGGGGTAGATCTCGCCCACCGGTTTCCGCAGGCCCGCGGAGTTCACGTCCACGACGATGCCGGACTCGGCGATGGCGTCGGCGGTCTCCTCCAGCATGGGCGTGATGTCCCGATCCGGGAAGCGGCGGAAGATCTTGATCAGGTCCGGGTGGCCCAGGATGTCGAAGCGCCCGCAGAGAGCGGCCTTGCGCACGTTCTCGTAGTAGGCCTCGTAGAGGTCGTAGGTCTCCCACTTCTCGTAGATCTCCTGGTGGTCCGGGTGGTCCACCTCCTCGCCGTCCACCCGGTGAACGCTCCCGATGATGTAGTCGTAGGGGAGCGCCGTAGCCACCCGGTCCATCTCCTCCTCGTTGCCGGGCACGAAGTCTATCTCTATCCCGAGCCTGAGCTCGACGTCCTGGAACTTCTCGCGCGCCTCCTGGAAGGCGGCAAGGTCTATCTCGTCGAGGTAGCGGTCGTGCTCGGTGATGCCCATCTGTCGCAGGCCCCGGTCGCGGGCGACCTCCAGGTAATGGATGATGTTCTCCACCGTCATCGGCCTGTCGCCGTGGGCCACGACGTGCAGGTGGTAGTCGATCAAGAGCCCTCCAGGAAGCGGTCTCGCACAGTGCGCTTATCTTATAGGATATCCGCCGGGCTTATCCGGGTAAGATACCCGCTGCGCCGTTCGACACGGGGAGGGGAGAGTTGATCCGAAAGATAGCCTACGCGGCCACGGCGGTCCTCACCGCGGGCGTTGTCGCCGTGGAGCTCGCGCACGGGCCGACGCTCCTCATCTTCGCCCTGACCTCGCTCGCCCTCATCGGGCTGGCGTGGGTGCTCGGACAGGCCACCGAGTCCCTGGGTCACCACTCCGGTCCAAGGGTGGGCGGCGTCCTCAACGCCACCTTCGGCAACGCCGCCGAGCTGATCATCACCATCTTCGCCCTCTCGGCGGGCCTGACGACCGTGGTGAAGGCCTCGATCATCGGCTCGATAATCGGCAACGTGCTGCTGGTTCTCGGCGCGAGCCTCCTGCTCGGCGGCCTGAAGAACGGCACCCAGAGCTTCTCGCCGACCATAGCCGGCATCAACGCCTCGATGCTCGCCATAGTCGCCGCGGCGCTGGCATTGCCGACCATCTTCGTCGCCACCGAGGCCGAGAGGGGCGGCGGCTCCCCCACCACCCTGAGCATCGAGGTCGCGGCGGTGATGTTCGTCCTCTACGTCCTCTACATCCTCTACTACTTCCGCAGCCCGGAGGGCGGGGTAGCCACCGGCGAGGGTCACGCGCCGTTCGGCAAGGTCGCCTCGCTCGTGATACTGCTCGTCTCGACCGCAGGCGTGGCCTACGTCTCCGAGGCGTTCGTCGGCGCCATAGAGCCGCTTGTGGAGGAGTACGGCGTCTCCGAGCTCTTCGTCGGCGTCATCCTCGTACCTCTAGTCGGCAACATCGCCGAACACCTCGTCGGCGTCCAGATCGCCTACAAGAACAACATGGACTTCTCGATGGCGATCTCTTTGGGCTCCTCGATACAGGTCGCCCTGCTGGTCACCCCGATCCTGGTCTTCCTCGGCCCCCTGCTCGGCCACCCTCTCAACCTCACCTTCACGCTCCTGGAGCTCGGCGCCCTTGGTGCCGCCGTAATCCTGACCGGATTCATCGCTCTCGATGGCAAATCCAACTGGCTGGAGGGCGCGATGCTCTGCGGCGTCTACCTGATCGCCGCCCTCGCGTTCTTTTTCTCGCCCTAGCGGACACCTTCTTCACCGGGCTCCCTTACGGCGGTCCGACGCCGGACGAGAACATCCTGCGCCCTCCAGGTCGCCGGTCGCAGCACCCTCTATTTACAGCATTCTTCCTTCACGGCGCGTATCCCGTACATCAGCGGCACCTCCGGGACGCCCTCCGGCGGCGCGAGCCTCCTCCCCGAGAGCTCGCGCATCCCTACGAACTGCCGCTCGCCGTTCAGATACGGATACTCCTCGAGCACCTCGACCCGCATCCCGGCCTCTCCCAGAGCCGTCAGCACCTCGCCGAGGGACCAGCGATACAGGTAGCACGCCTCCGGATTCTCGAAGCTCTCCACCCCTCGCTCGAACCCCGCAGGCGCGAGCCCGCCCCTCGACTCCCCCACGTAGTCCCCGACTCCCTCCTCCAGCAAGAGGCGCTCCCCGCCCCACGGGTAGCTCCGGACGGGCCGCCAGCTCCTGTCGAACACCTCCGCCACCGGGTGGAACTCGACCATCGCGAAGACGCCGCCCCCATCCAGAACCCCGGCGATGCCCCCGGCCCACGAGACGAGGTCTGGTAGCCAGCACACAACGCCGTAGGAGGCGAAGACCGCACCAAAGCGTCTCCCCGCCCGCCTCGCCTCTTCGAGCCAATCGTAGACGTCGGCGCGCTCGAAGGTCGCCGCGATGCCGGACCTCTCTGAGAGTCGGTGCGCCGCGCGTATCGCCTCATCGCTTATGTCCACGCCCGTAACCCCGGCGCCAAGGGCCGCGAGGCTCAAAGAGTCGCCGCCGGAGTTGCACTGGAGATGCAGCAGCTTCCTGCCCCTCACATCGCCGAGCAGGCGCCTCTCCTCCGGGAAGAGGGTGCTCCCTCCCCGGCGCAGAAAGCCGGCGAGATCCCCGCGGTGGCTCTCGTGCGCCTCCACGGCCGCGTTCCACGAGGCCCGGTTTTGTTCTTGTGCCTCACGGTCCATCGCTACCCCGCCTCTCGACCGCCTCCCTGAGAGCGGAGAAGAAGCCCCGTACGGTCTCCTCCCACCCGGGAAGTTCCCCCGCCCTCCGGCGTGCTGCGGCGGACATCTTCTCCCGCAACCCGGCGTCCGCGAGGAGCGTGTCGAGCGCACCGGCCAGAGCCTCCGCGTCGCCGGGCGGAACGAGCAGGGCCGCCTCACGCCCTACGAGCTCCGGCACGGGTCCCACGTTGCACGCGAGCACCGGCAACCCGGCGGCCAGCGCCTCGGCGTAGACGATACCGTAGCCCTCGTAGAGAGAAGTCAAGGCGAAGAGGTCGGCGCAAGCGTAGGCTTCGGCGAGCGCCGCGTCGCTCACCGCGCCGCGGACAAAGACCGACGGATCGGCCACCTCGCGCACCCGGAAGGCGTAGGCCAGATCGGCATCCGTCTCCCCGATCAGTTCCAGCACCGCGTCTCGCCGCTTGCGGCGCCTCCAGGCGTGCACCAGCTCCAGGATACCCTTGCGCGGGATCCACTGCGCCACGCAGAGCGCCCGGACGGTGCCATCCCGCCTCCGCTCTCGGACCTGCACCGGGAGCCGATCGCAGCCCGGCGGTACGACCCGGACGAGGCCCCCGGGCGCACCCCGGCCCAGTAGCACACGCCTTCCGTGCTCGCTCACGGTGACCAGAAGATCAGAGCGCAGCAGCGGGTCCTCGAACGCCGCCTCGCGTCGGGCGCTCCCGGGGTCGGCGACGCCGGGCAGCTCGTGTACCATCGCGACGACCGGACGCTCCTTGCGCCAGCGCTCCAGGTGCGGGGCGACCGCGATGCGGGCGAGCGCGTCCACGATGACCGCGTCGCAGGTCGAAGGATCGAAGATGCCGGCGATATGCGGCGCGGCGGCGGCCTGCTCCTCTGGAGAAGCCCCGCAGGCGACAATCTCCTCGACCTCCACCCCGCGCTCCATCAGCCCCTCGATGACGCGGGCGTTGTAGAGGTAGCCGCCGGTCGGGCGACGCGGGTCTCCGACGGTGACGAAGGCGACGCGCACTCTACTCCAGGGCCCCTTCCCGGGCGGCGTAGACCTGGGGCGACTCGTGGACGCGCACGGTGAGGGAGGAGAGCCCCCTACCACGCAGCGGCGGCACAAGCCGCTCCCAGCAGAAGGCGGCTACCACCTCGGCGGTGGTATTCCGGCCAGCCAGACCCGGCACCTCGTCGAGATCACGGTAGTGCAGGGAGGCTGCCAGATCGTCCACTGCGCCGCGCAACTCTCCGATGTCGAAGAGCGTGCCGTCGTCTCTCAGCCTCTCGCCGCGCACGATGGCCTCTAGAGTGTAGGTGTGACCATGGGTCCGGGTCGCGGGGCCGAAGTCCCCCACGAGCCGGTGCGCCGCCTCGAACTGCGCCGACACTCCAACCTCGTACATGCTTCACCCCTCCCCATACTTGAAGATAACCTGCAATGCCTCCTCCGCCCCCACATCCAGCATCCGGTACGCCTGCGGCGCCCTCTCGAAGGGTAGGCGGCAGGAGACCATCTCCTCCAGCCGCAGGCGGGTCATCAGGTCCAGGACCGTCCGCGCCCGCCGTCGCCGGTCCCACCGCGCCGAGAGCTCCGGCGCTATGCTCCCGACCTGCGAGGAGCGCAGCCTCACCCGCCCGCGGTGGAAGCGACCGCCCAGCGGAAGCGAGGCGGGTTTGCTCCCATACCAGGAGGCGACCACCACCGTTCCCTCCCCGGCCACGCACTCCACCGCAGCCCCGAGCGCCGCGGGCGCCCCGCTCGCCTCGATCGCCACATCCGCACCGCGCCCGCCGGTGAGCTCCGTCACTCTCTCCGGCAACTCCTCCGGCGCGAGAGCGTGGTGCGCGCCGAGCCTCTCCGAGAGATCACGCCGGGCAGCAAAGGGATCCACGGAGATAACGCACCCCGCTCCTGCGAGCCGGAGGAGTTGCGTTACCAGCAACCCGACGACGCCCTGCCCGAAGACGGCTACCGTCTCGCCGAGGCGAAGGGGTGTGTCATGAACGACGTTCAGGGCGGTCTCCAGGTTGGCGAAGAAGGTGCCGAGAACCGGGTCGAGGCCGTCCGGCAGGCGCACGACGAGCGCGGCGGGGACGATGAAGGCGCTCTGGTGAGGGTGGAGAGCGAACACCACGTCCCCCGCGGAGAACTCCTCGGCGCCGGGTCCGGCGTCCAGGACGCGTCCGACGGCGGCGTAGCCGTACTTTATGGGAAAGGCGTAGGAGCCGACGAGAGTAGGAAGGTCGAGGGGCAGCTCCGGCGCCACCTCTCCGCGGTAGACGAGCATCTCGGTGCCTCTGCTGATAGCGGAGCAGAGCGTCAGGACGCGAACCTCGCCCTCTCCCGGTGGCGGGATGCTTTCCGGACGCAGCTCGGCGGTGCGCGGGGCGGTGAACCAGAGGGCTCGGGCCGGCAGGCTAGCCCGAGCCATCGCGGGCCGGGGGATAGACCACGCGGCCGTCGAGCACGAGGTCAACCCCGTAGAATGCAACCTTCGCATCGACGAGGGCCAGAGAGTCCTCCAGATCGCAGACGCCGAGGTCGCCGACCGCCTCGATGCCGCTACCGAGTATCTTGGGGGCGACGCAGACCGCGAGCCGGTCCACGAGCCTCATACGCAACAGCGAGGTTATGAGGGCGGCTCCCCCCTCGACCATCAAGGAACGGACGTCCAGAGAACGCAGCTTCCTCAAGAGGACCGGGAGGTCCACCGTTCCGGCGCCGTCCTGGGGGAGGGTGAGGACGGTGGCCCCCAGGGCCTCGGCCTCCCTCTTGCGCTCTTCGGGGGCACGCGCGGTGACTGCGAGCACGGTTCCGTGAGCGGCGCCGTCCGCGAGCACTGCGGCGGAGAGGGGAGTGCGAAGAGCGCTGTCGGCCACGACGCGCATGGGATCGTCACCCGGAACGAGGCGGCAGGTCAGGCGCGGGTCGTCTTTGAGAACCGTGCCGACGCCGACCAGGATCGCGTCGTGGCGAGCACGCAGTTCGTGGGAGAAGCGCAGCGAGTCGGGGCAGCCGATCCACTGAGAATCGCCACTGGCGGTCGCCAGACGCCCGTCGAGCGTCTGAGCATAGCTTACGGTCACGGTTGGACGAGAGATCTTCTCCTCCTTACTCTCTTCCTCAGAAGGTTAGCATCTCCACCCGTCCCGGTATGCAAGAGAGTACACAGAGCCCGTATACTGACCGTCATGGACGCTGCAGACCGGATACTGCTTGAGGAGATGGTCTTCCACGGAAGACATGGGACCCTGCCCGCCGAGCGCGAGCTCGGACAGCCGTTCGTTGTGGACGTCGAGCTCAGCCTGGACCTGAGGGAGGCCGGCCGCTCCGATGACCTGAGGAAGACCGTCGACTATTCGCGAGTGCACGAGAGGGCAAAGGAGATAGTGGAAGGCAAGCCCGTCAACCTCACGGAGACGGTCGCCGAGCGGATAGCCTCGGCGGTGCTGAAGGAGCATCCCATGGTCGAGGCGGTGCGGGTAAAGGTGAGAAAACCTCACGTGCGGCTCGGGGAGACGGTGCTGTCCGGTTCGGCGGTCGAGATTCTGCGCCGCCGCGGCGCCTGATCCGTCACTCTCCGAACCGGGCCATGCCTCTACTGCGTATCTCTGAGTAGCGGTAGAGACCGCAGGATAGCTAACTCATATGGGCTAGAGAAACCTCACATAGAAGGGGGATGACCGCCCTCCTTCGGGCGGCCACACTACCGTTGCGACGGTCCGGACACAAGGCTAGGACGCACCACATGGAAGGGATCTCCGAGCTTCCGGCGGCCGGGAATCCGGCCGTGACACCGCACGCCCGGGGCCGCCGGGTCGAGACGCTCACGCGCGTTTGCACGGACGACCTGCTCGCAGCCTTCGGTCTAGGAGGGCTGCGGGGACCACCGAGAACCATACTCGAAGCCGCCTTCCGCCCCCCGGCGCGGTGGCTCGCCGGGCAGGTGGCGACCTACGACGAGATCGTGGGCCGGTCCGGGCTCGCGGCGGGCGGAGCGTGGGCTCTGCAGCGCATGGCTCGCCGCGTCGTCGTCGAGGGGATCGAGAACATCCCGCGTGAGGGACCGCTCCTAGTCGTCTCTAACCATCCCGGCCTCGCAGACGCCGTCGCGCTCTTCACCGTGCTGCCCCGGCCCGAACTGCGCGTGGTAGCGGCCGGGAGGAATTTTCTCTCGGAGCTCCCGAACACGGCGCGCGCCCTGATCCCGGTCTCTGACGGTCCGAACGAGCGGGTCGCGGCGGTACGAATCGCCGCGCGCCACCTCAAGCGAGGCGGCGTGGTCCTCACCTTCCCGGCCGGCAGGATAGAGCCCGACCCGGCGGTGCTCCCCGGAGCGGCTCAGGCACTCGAAGCCTGGTCGGAGAGTGTGGACCTCTTCGCCCGGCTCGTCCCCGGACTCACCATCGTCCCGGCGGTGGTGAGCGGCGTCCTCTCACGCGCAGCGCTCAGAAACCCCCTGGTCTACGTGCGCCGCTCGCAACGCGATCGGGAGTGGCTCGCCGCCACTCTCCAGATGCTCGTCCCTGTCCTCAGGAACGTCACGACCCGCGTACAGTTCGGGGAGCCGATACGCGCGGAGCGCAGCGAGCAGGTGAGCCGGGTCGTCGTACACCGGACCCGGCGCATGATCGAGGCCCTCGAGGACAGAGACCCGAGAGGCAGGAACAAGCCATGAGCAACGCCCGCAACCTTCCGCTTTCTCCCGTTCGCGTGGGGATCATCGCGCTCACGCTCGCCACGGCACTCATACATCTCTATCTCGGACTCCAGGGGTTGCCTCTCTTCGTGCTCAACGGGCTCGGGTACATCACGCTGCTGGCCGCGCTGTACCTGCCCGTCCCGCGGCTCGCGCGCTACCGCGAGCTCGTGCGGTGGGTCCTCATCGGGTACGCGGCGCTCACGGTCTTTCTCTGGATACTCGTCGGCGCCCGCAACTTCATCGGGTACGCGGACAAGGCGATCGAGATCGCCCTGATCGCGCTGCTGCTCGTGGATCGTCGCGCCTCGCGCCGCGCCTAGAGGCTCCAGGACTGCAGGTCTGGCCACCCGTACGTGATCTCCTCGAGGAGCGCGCCCCATGTGCTCGTAGCAGCGCCGGAGAGCACTTCCGCTACGAACACCGGGAAGCCGTCCTCGGGTACCTCCTCCAGCCAGCCCTGCAAGCTCCTCTCGAAATCCTCTCAGGATTAGAGCATCGAGGTAATCGGCGGGTACGATGCTACAATAAGCGGTCCGCCACGAATCCACGTGGACGCGGGCGATAGCGGCGGCGTCCGCCATCCGGGCTTCCCTGATCCGCGGCGTCCCGGCCACGGGCCCTCAGGCCACCCAGCGCCAGGTGGTAAACAGGGCGGTGAGCGCCACCCCTCCTGCGCCGCTGAGGACCAGCCACGCCACGAACGCCGGACGGCTCCGGGAGAGCAGGTATCCGAGCACGAGGAAGAGCGGGAACGCCCCGAGCACGAAGCGCGGCAGGCTCATGAGGGGAAAGTTCGGCGAGGGCGTCAGAACGGGCAGAGCGACGAGCACGAAGGCGTAGAGCGAGAGCCCCGGCGGCAGCACGACGAAGCCGACCCCCATGAGGAGGAGAAAGAGCACGAGGAAGGCCAGGTTGAGCGCGTTGGAGAACTCGAGCGAGGGCCCGGCGGAGGCGCCGAGGAAGAGCGCCTGCGGGTCGAGCAGGTATCCCGCCCCCTCGCGGGCGGCCTCCCAGGCGCTCTGCGCCGTCTGGACGGGGCTGGTGAGGGTACGCCCCCAGTACTCCTCCTGCTGACGAGCGAAGACGAGCGGGTCTCCGAAGCGCGCCCACAGGAAGGCGGCGTAGGCGGCGAGTCCGGCGGGGACGAGCGCGAGCCCCGCGAGCCCGGAGGCACCGTAGCGCCGGCGGTCACGCAACCACTCGAAGGCGAGCGGTATCAGGAGCAGGACACCGGTGTTGCGGGTCGCGGCGGCCAGGGCGCCGAGGAGCCCGGCGAGGAGCAGGTCGCGGCGCACGCAGGCCGCCCAGACGCAGCCCGCCGTCAGGGCGAGGAAGAGCGCCTCGGTGTAGACGGCGTTGAGGAAGAAGGCGGTCGGGAAGAAGGCGAGGGCGAGGGTCGCGGTCCGCGCCGCGCGCCGGTCGTGGACCCTCTCCGCGGTGCGGTAGACGAAGAACAGCGCCAAGAGGGTGGCCGCGAGCGAGATCAGTACGCCCCACAGCGCGATCCCGCCGGGGAGGGCGCTCCCCAGGTTCAGGAACGTCGGGTATAGGGGGAAAAACGCGGTCGAGGCCGGGGCGCGCTCCCCGTAGCCCTCCGTCGCTATCTCCGAGTACCAGGCGCCGTCCCAGTGCGCCCAGTAGCTCAAGGGGCCGGGCGGCTCGAGCGGGCTCCCCGCGGGCTCCGCGAAGGGCAGGAACGCCGCGGCGAGCGCCCCCGCGCCCAGAAAGAGCAGGCGCGAGGCGGCGAAGACGAGCAGCACGAAGGTCCAGGCCTCGCGCGGCGAGGAGGTCTTGCGGGCGCGGCGGCTAGTAGCGGAGGTTCGGGCCACGGGCGATCGCCCACCACGCGCCCGCGAAGGCGAGGGCGGCGAGGAAGAAGACTATCGCGACGGTCGGGTAGGGGTTCAGGTCCGATATGCCTAAAGTCGCGTACCGGGCGGCGTCCACGGTGTGGAAGATCGGGTTGAAGAGCGTCGCCACCCGCAAGCCCTCCGGGAGCATCTCAACCGAGTAGAAGACCCCGCCGAGGAAGGCGAGCGGCTGTATCACGACGTTCGTCAGGAGCGAGACGTGGTCTATGCGCGTCGCTAAAGCCCCGACCGCCGTCCCGAGCGCCGCGAAGATGAAGGCGGAGAGGATGGCGATCAGGAGCAGAAGCCCGGGGTGCTGGATCTGCAGCCCCACGAACGGAACCCCGACGAGGAAGACCACCGCGCCCATGATGAGGCCGCGCAGCGTGCCGCCCAAGGTGTACGCGAGCGCGATCTGGACGTCGCTCATCGGGCTTATGAGGACCTCGTCTATGTAGCGCTCCCGCTTGGCGTCGAAGACCGACCACGAGGAGTTCATGTGCGCCCCCGTCACCAGGTTCATCAGGGCGATCCCGGGGAGGATGTACTCCAGGTAGGGAACGCCGGCGACCTCCTTGATCCTGGTCCCGAGCGCCACCCCGAAGACGACCAAATACAGGAGCGAGGTCCCGATGGTGGGCACGAGCGTCTGCATCCAGACCCGCGCGAAGCGCAGGACCTCGCGCTTCAACAGAGTCCTGAACGGCCTGTCAGCCAGCATCGTGGATCACCTTCAGGTACACATCCTCGATGCTCGGCACCCCGTAGCGGTCCTTGAGCCCCTGGCTGGTGTCCTGCGCCGCTATCCTGCCGTCGGAGATGAGAGCTATCTCCTCGCACAGCTCCTCTGCCTCCTCGAGGTAGTGCGTCGTGAGCAGGATCGTGAGCCCTCCCCTGTTCAGCTCCCGGATGTAGCCCCACAGCCTGTAGCGCAGCTCGATGTCCACCCCGGCGGTCGGCTCGTCGAGGAAAAGTATCTTCGGGTCGTGCATCAGGGCGCGGGCGAACATCACGCGCCGCTTCATCCCGCCGGAGAGCGTGTTGGTCCTGTCCTTGCGTTTCCCGGTGAGGTCGAACCGCTCGAGCAGCTCGGCGGCCCGCTCCTTCGCCTTCTCCTTCGGGACGCCGTAGTAGCCGGCGTGGTAGAGCAGGGTCTCCTCGACGGTGAGGAACTTGTCCAGGTTTATCTCCTGCGGCGAGACCCCGATCATGCGCCGCGCCTCCCGGAACTCCCTGTAGGCGTCCCTGCCAAAGACCTCGACGATCCCGGAGTCCGGTCGCGCGAGGCTGACGATGCTGTTTATGAGGGTGGTCTTCCCGGCTCCGTTGGGCCCCAAGAGCCCGAAGAACTTCCCGGCCCCGACCTCGAGCGAGATGCCGTCGAGGGCCACGAAGCCGTTGGAGTAGGTCTTCCTGAGGTCCTCTATCCTGAGCGCCGGGACGCCGCCGCGGTGGCCGTTCTCCATGCTCACCCGCGCAACACCTCCCCGGCGGCCCTCTCGCCCGAGAGCATGGCGCCGTTTATGGAGGAGTCCTCGGTGTACTCGCCGGCGAGGAAGAGCCCCGGCGTCGAGGCGCGATTCCCCGGCAGCGTCGCGTGCACGCCGGGCGGCTGGGCGAACTGGCCGTAGGGAATGCGGCGCAGGCCCAGAGGCCGGAAGTCGGCGCGCGGGTACCAGCGGGAGAGCTCCTCGACGCCGCGCCGCAGGAGCTCCTCGTCCGGCAGGTCGAAGCCGCCGAGGGTTATGGCGTAGAGCAGGCGGCGGCCCGGTGGGGCGTAGCGCTCGGAGACGTTGCTGATCTCGACGGCGTTGTTTATGAAGGCGCCGTCCTGGGCGTTGAGCAGGATCTTCTTCCCGCTCCCCACGCCGCTCGTCTCGTAGTACAGGCAGACCTCGCCCACCGAGCCCTCCGGCACATTCTCGCCGGTGAGCCTCCCCGCCGCCGGGGCGTCGGTGGCGACGACGACCGCATCGGCCTCGTGCTCGCGCCCGCCGGCGCGGACGCCCGCGACCCGCCCGCCGCTCCGCAGCAACGACTCGACCGGGCTGTTCAGGCGGATAGCGCCCTCCGGCAGGCGGGAGGCGAGCTGGCGCGGGATCTCCCCCATCCCCCCCGCGGGCACGACGGTGCGGCCCGTGGCGAGCATCCTGAGGGTGAACCGGAAGACGCGCGCGCTGGTGTAGAGCGAGCGGCTGAGGAAGATGCCGCCGTAGAAGGGCCGGAAGAAGCTCTGGATAAACCGGTCCGAGAAGCCGCCCTCGCGCAGATACTCCAGCGTCGAGCAGTCCTCCGTCCCCACCCGGCCCGCCGACTCGCCGCCGTCGGTCGCGGCGGCGGCGACCCGCGCGACGGTGAGGAGCCTGTCACCGGCGGTCGCCGCGTCGGAGAGCAGGGTCGGCACTATAGCCTTCGGGTCGCGCAGCGGGTCGGAGAGAACGGTGCGCTCCCGCCCGCGGTGAATGATCGCGCCGGGGTCGAAGGCGCGCAGGTCCAGGGCCTCGTGGTCGAGGTGGCGCCTCGCGACCGGGTAGGAGGTGAAGTACACCTGGAAGCCCCGATCGAGCAGGAATCCGTCCCTCTCGTCGGTGCGCACGCGGCCGCCTGCGCCGTCGGACGCCTCGAAGACGACGACCTCGGCGCCGCTCTGGGCGAGCACCTTTGCACACGTGAGGCCGGCGCGGCCGGCCCCGACCACGATCACCTTCATACGCGAAGACGAGTTTAGCCTATCGTGCGGGATTGGCTACCCGCGCGTTC